>NZ_LTAB01000007.1:0-172597 GCF_001580035.1 Sphingobium sp. 22B
ACGCCCGACGTGATCCAGTTCGCCCCCGGCCTGCCCAAGACCCGGTCGGGCAAGATCATGCGCCGCATCCTGCGCAAGATCGCGGAGGGCGAGGTGTCGCCCCATGCGCTGGGGGACATATCGACGCTGGCCGAGCCGGCCATTGTGGAGGAATTGATCCGGAACCGGGCCCGGTGATGCTTTCGGCCCCCGGGTCTCATCGAAGCCCGCCGCCTTGGTGGGTTCCGGTCGTCTGGAAATCGCTCTAGCGGAAGACCGGCACGCTTCCCGATGCCGTCCTTGCAGGGCCCTCCTGCCTCAGCCGCTGGGCGATCTCCGCGATCCGCCCTTCGCCCTCCGCAAGGGCGGCGGCTGTCGTGTGCACCGAATAGGAACCGAGGTGAAGCGGATGGGGATGCGGCCGTGCGGACCCCAGGACGAAGGTCGCGCCCGCATCGCCTGCCTGGAGCGTGATCGCCTCCTCTCCCGGCTCGAACAGCGCCATCTCGCCCTGGGCTATCGGGGCGGAGCCGGAAAGACCGCCCTTCGCCACCGCCGCCCAGGCGACCGAATGGCCGGAGGGCGGTGCGTAGGTCCAGTTTTCCCCGGCTTGCAGGCGGACCAGCAGATAGGTGATCCCGTCAGGCGCGCGGACCGGGCTCTGCGCGCCCGCATGCCGGCCCAGGATCACATAAGCGGGGCCGGCCATGGGCATATGGTCCGCCTCTATATATTGGCTGTCGACCGGTCCGTTCTCCAGTTCGGGGGGCAGGGCGATCCAGAGCTGGAAGCCCTGCATCAGCGCCGAGCGCCCGGCGGACAGTTCCTTCCCGTGCCAGACGCCGCCGCCCGCGCGCATCCATTCCACGCCGCCGAAGGCCAGCGTGCCGGTGCCCGCCTGCGGATCGTCATAGGTCACGTCCCCTTCGGTGAAGACGGTGACGGTCGCGATGCCCGAATGGGGATGCAGCGGCATGGCGGCGGAAAGCTGCCGCATGTCGCCTGCAAACAGGTCGAGGAACACGAACGGCTTCAGATAGCGGCCCAGATCGGACGGGCTCATCAGCCGGACGATCGAACCATGTCCGCTGCCGCGCGTGCGATGAACGACCGGGCGGGGGGCCGCCGTGCCGGCCATCATTCCATGAAGGGTTGCCATGATGCTTCCTGTTCCTGCTCCGCAGCGGTAGAGACGATGATTTATGGTGGCGGGAATCGGGTTGCCAGGCCCATTTCCTCAAAGCATCGTTGCCATATCCGGAACGATCGCCCGGCGCGTCACCCTGCCGCCGCCCTTTCCGCCTGCATCCAGGCGAGTTCGGCCAGTTCGGGGAACGCCTTTGCCCGTTCGCGCGCCTGAGCCGAGGCGGCGGTGCCGCGCAGCGCCCGGCCCTTGATGCCGTGGAAGATCGCCGCCAGCCGGAAGAAATTGAAGGCGACGTAGAAATCATAGTCGGGAATCGCCTCCCGACCGGTTCGACGGCAATAGGAGGCCACATACTCCGCCTCGGTGGGAATGTTGAGCGCCGCGATGTCCATGCCGCCCAGTCCCGCGACGATGTGGGGCGGCATCCGGTACATCATCGCATGATAGGCGAAGTCCGCGAGCGGATGGCCGAGCGTCGACAATTCCCAGTCGAGCACCGCCAGGACGCGGGGTTCGGTGGGATGGAAGATCATATTGTCGCAACGGAAGTCGCCATGGACGATCGACGTCTGGTCGTCCGGCGGGATATGCGCCGGCAGCCATTCGACCAGCCGGTCCATGTTCCGATCGCGCCCGGCATCGGCGTCTTCCAGATATTGCCTGGACCAGCGACCGATCTGGCGCTGAAAATAATTGCCGGGACGGCCATAATCGGCCAGTCCGATCGCTGCATAATCCAGGCTGTGCAGCCGGGCCAGCGTCTCGTTCATCGCGTCGAAATAGGCCGCGCGCTCGTGGCTTGCGACCTGCGGGAAGCTTGCGTCCCAGAATATCCGCCCCTCGACCATGTCCATGACATAGAAGGGGGTGCCGATGACCCCTTCATCGACGCAGAGGGCGTGGACATGGGCGACCGGAAATTCCGCCGATCCCAGCGCGGACAGCACGCGCGCCTCCCGCTCGACGTCATGCGCGCCCTTGACCAGCCGGCCCGGCGGTTTCCGGCGCAGGACATAGCTGCGTCCTGGCGTGACGAGCTTATAGGTGGGGTTGCTCTGCCCGCCCTTGAACTGTTCGACGTTCAGCGGTCCCGAATAGCCGTCGACATGATCCGCCATCCATCGCGCCAGACTGGCTTCATCGAACCGGTGCGCCTCCCGAACGGCGACGGTGCCGGCGTTTTCCGCTTCACCGGTGCTCATGGCACGTCCCCCGGATGGGCGCGCCCGATGGCCTTGGCGAGCGACCATTTGTGCACCTCCGTCGGTCCGTCATAGATGCGGAAGGCCCGGATTTCGCGGAATATCTGCTCGACCACCGTGTCGCCGCTCACCCCGGTTCCGCCCATGACCTGCACGCAGCAGTCCGCGATCCGCCACAGCGCTTCGGAAACCGCCACCTTCGTCATCGAGCTTTCGATGATGCCGGGCGCGCCGGAGTCCAGTATGCCCGCGCACCAGTCGATCATCAGTTCCGCCTGTTTCAGGTCGATCAGATTGTCCGCCAGCATGAAGCCCACGCCCTCATGGTCGATCAGCGGCTTGCCGAACGCCTGCCGCTTGACGGCATAGCCGCGCGCGATGTCGTGCGCGCGCCTCGCGCTGCCCCACCAGCGCATGCAATGGGTGAGGCGCGCCGGAGCCAGACGCACCTGCGCATAGCGGAAGCCCTGATCGACCTCCCCGAGTATCCGGGTTGCGGGCACCCGCACACCGTCGAGCCGCACGACGGCATGGCCGCCCGGCATGGTCCCATCGATCGTGTCGAGCAGCCGCTCGACCGTGATGCCGGGGCTGTCCATGTCGACAAGGAACATGGTGGCCGACTCTCCGGTACGCGCCATGACGATCGCGAAGGCAGCGCCCTCCGCGCCTGTCGCGAAGCTCTTGCGCCCGTCGATGATCCAATGGTCGCCATCAAGGCGCGCCACGGTCCTGAGCATCGAGGGGTCGGAACCCGCCCCATCCTCGTCCGCCGGTTCGGTCATCAGGAAGGCCGACCGCGTCGTCCCGGCGGCGAGCGGCCGGAGGAAGCGGTCGATCTGCGCCGGGGTGGCCACGCGGGCGAGCAGGTGCATATTGCCTTCGTCCGGAGCCGCCAGGTTCATCGCCAGCGGGCCGAGCGGCGAATAGCCGGCCGACCGGAACAGCCGCGCCGTCGCGGCATGGTCTAGCCCCTGGCCCCCCAGTTCCGGCGGCAGATGGGGGGCGATGAGGCCAGCATGGCGCGCCTGCGCCCGCAAATCCTCGACCAGCGCGTCCGAAGGGCCGTGACCGCCGATCCGGGGGTCGGTTTCGAAGGGGATCACCACGTCGCGGATGAAGGCGTCCGTTCGCGCGAGCAGTTCGTCCAGACTATCCCGCGTCATGGATGCGATAGCCTCGTCACTGCGCAAGATAGCCGCCATCGATCACCAGTTCGGCGCCGGTCATGAAGCTGGACTCGTCGCTGGCGAGGAACAGCACGCCATTGGCCAGTTCGATCGGCTGGCCCATGCGTCCCAGCGGCGTCGCCGCCACCACCCCGGCGCTGGTTTCCTCCGCCTGATCCTCCAGCACCATGGGGGTGGCGATGATGCCGGGATGGATGGAGTTCACCCGGACATTGTCCGGCGCATAGGTGACGGCGGCATGTTTGGTCAGGTGCCGGACGGCCGCCTTGGACGCATGATAGGCAGCCGCGCCGGGGACCGCCGCGATCCCCCAGATCGACGAGAAATTGACGATCGACCCCGCCCTTTTGGCGCGCATCCCCGGCAGCACGGCGCGCATGCCCAGGAAGACGCCGGTCTGGTTGACCGCGATCACCCGGTCCCAGTCGGCCAGATTCTCATCGGCAAGCGGCAGTTGCGACCCGCCGATGCCCGCATTGTTGACGAGGATGTCGACGGCGCCATGACGCGCCACGATGCCCTCCACCAGCTCCGCCCATTGCCCTTCGTTCGCCACGTCCATGATGGAAAAGCGGATCGCCGGATCGTCATAGGGCGCGTCGGGCGGGTTGACGTCGGTGACATGAACCTGCGCGCCCTCGCGGGCGAAGAGTTCCGCGGTGGCGCGGCCGATGCCGCGGCCCCCGCCGGTGATGATGGCAACCTTGCCCTGCAACCGTCCCATAATATGTCCTTTCGATCCTTCAGCCGATCCCGCCGTCGACGGTGATTTCCGCGCCGGTGACGTAGCTCGCCTCGTCGGAGGCGAGGAACAGCACCAGCCGGGCCACCTCGTCGGTGGTTCCGATGCGCTTCATGGGGATCATGTCCTCGTAGAATTTAAGCCGTTCGGGCGTGTTCTCGCCCAGCATCGGCGTGTCGATGATGCCGGGATGGATCGAATTGACGCGAATGCCGAGCGGCGCGAGTTCCGACGCCGCCAGCTTGCTCATGCCGCGCACGGCCCATTTGCTGGTGGCATAGGCGAAGATGCCGGGAACATTGCCCAGGCCCGCGCCCGACGAGATATTGACGATGGCGCCGCCGCCGGCCTTCGCCATCGCCTCCGCGGCGGCGCGCATCCCCAGGACGACGCTGAGCTGGTTGACGCGATAATGCAGGTCCCACAGCGCGGCGTCCGTCTCCAGCAAGGGCGCGGGCTTGTAGACGCCCGCATTGTTGACCAGAATGTCGATCTTCCCGAAGCGCTCCTCCGCCTCGCGCACGACCCGCGCCCAATCGGCCTGTTCCGCCACGTCATGGCGAACGAAATGGCCGTTGGGGCCCAGTTCGGCGGCGACCGCCGCTCCGGCTTCGTTGAGGTCGGTGACGACCACCTTCGCGCCTTCCGCCGCGAACAGCCGCGCCTCCGCCGCGCCCTGGCCGCTTGCCGCGCCCGTGATCAGGGCGACCTTGCCTTGCAGCCTGCTCATGCGAACCTCTCCTCCTTCATGGCGATCACCAGCGCCGGTCTCTGCCCCACAGGAACCGCGCCTCGTCCCGGCTGGTGTAATCGGGGTCGAGATAGATGTGCATGCGGGCGATCAGCGCGCCGCGAAATTCGAAGACGCTGCAAAAGCGCCCGCCCGGCGTCGTGCCGCCTTCCCATGTCGCGCCTTCCTTGTCTTCGCCGCGGGTTGTCCCTTCGACCACCACGTTGTCGCCGCTCTCGATGAAGCGCAGCCCGTCAATATCGTGCCCGAACGCCTTGAACGAACCCACAAGGCCGGCGGCGAAGGCCATGAAGTCCTCGCGGCCCCGGCCGATGCCGAATTTGGGAAAGAAAAATTCGAAATCGTCCGTGAACCCGTCGAGCATGTCGGGCCGGCCCGCGTCGCCCCGCCGGAAATAGTCGATCACCGCCATGATGCGGGGCGAATGGTCCTGCTGCTCGGCCATGGGCTCTCCCTCCCTGTCGATTGCTCTAGAAGGTGACATTGTCGCCGCCCTTCAGCGCCAGTATCTCACGCGTCTCCGCCGGTGTCGCCACCTCCAGCGACAAGGGCTCCAGGATCGACCGGATCAGCCGCACCTGTTCGGCATTGGACCGGGCGAGCCGTCCCTTGCCTGCATAGAGCGAATCCTCCAGCCCGACGCGGACGTTCGCGCCATTGATCGCGCCCATGGTGACGAAGGGGATCTGATGCTTGCCCGCCGCCATGACCGACCAGCGATAATCGTCCCCGAACAGCTTGTCCGCTATGCGCCTGGCGTGGAGCAGATTTTCCGTATCCGCGCCGGTGCCGCCGAGCAGGCCGAAGATGGATTGCACGAACAGCGGCGGCGTCACCAGCTTGCGGTCCAGGAAATGGGCGAGCGTATAGAGATGGGCGGTGTCGTAGCATTCGAACTCGAACTTGGTGCCATGACCCTTGCCCAGCCGCTCCAGGATCAGCTCTATATCCCTGAAGGTGTTCTTGAAGATCCAGTCGCGCGACGCCTCCAGATGCGCCGCTTCCCAGTCATGTTGGAAGCTCTTGTAACGCTCCAGCATGGGATACATGCCGAAATTCATCGACCCCATGTTGAGCGAGCAGAGCTCCGGCGATGCGCGCAGCGGCGCGGCGAGCCGCTCGTCGAGCGACATGCCCTGGCCGCCGCCCGTCGTGATGTTGACCACGGCGTCGGTCGCCTGCTTGATGCGCGGCAGGAACTGCATGAACACATCGGGATCGGGCGTCGGCCTGCCCGTTTCCGGGTCCCGCGCATGAAGGTGGAGGACGGATGCGCCCGCCTCGGCCGCCTCGATCGCCTGTTGCGCGATCTCGTCGGGCGTCACCGGCAGATGGGGGGACATGGTGGGGGTGTGGACGGCGCCGGTCAGGGCGCAACTGATGATGACCTTCGACACGCGGTTCAATCCTTCGCTGCGGGAAGCCGGATCAGCAGCTTCCCCTGATTCTGCCCGGAATAGAGGCGCGCTATCGCGCCGGGGGCCTCGCCAAGCCCCTCCAATATGTGCTCGCGGTAGCGCAGCCGTCCCTCGCGCAGCCAGGCCGACAATTGGGCGACGGCCTCATCGAAGCGATCGGCATAGTCGAACGTCAGGAATCCGCGCATCGTCGCCCGCTTCACCAGCAGGTGACGCTCGGGCCGGGCGCCCTGCGGCCAGGGGTCCCAGCTTGCGATGGAGGCGGTGCCGCAGACGGCGATCCGCGCATGCAGGCGCAAATGGCGCAGCACCGCGTCGCTGATCGGCCCGGCTATATTGTCGAAATAAATGTCGACCCCGTCGGGACAGGCGCGGGCAATGGCGGCATCCAGATCGGGCTCGCCGCGATAGTCGATCGCGGCGTCATAGCCGAACTCGTCCAGGCACTGGCGCCGCTTTTCCGGCCCGCCCGCCAGGCCGACCGTGCGGCAGCCCGATATGGCGGCGATCTGGCCCACGCACGACCCCACCGAACCCGCCGCCGTCGAGACGAGCACCGTCTCGCCGGGACGAGGGGCGCAGATGTCGAGCAGCCCGAAATAGGCGGTGACGCCGTTCAGCCCCAATATGCCCAGATAGAGCGACAGCGGCAGATCGGTGTCCGGGACGCGCAGCAATATGGCGGACGGGTCGACCGCCGCATGCTCCTGCCAGCCGAACAGGCCCATCACCCTGTCGCCCGGCGCGAAATCGCCGTGCCGCGATTCCACCACCTCCCCGACGGCGAAGGCGCGCATGACGTCCCCGACATGGATGGGGTCGGAATAGTTGCTCGCATCGCTCAGCCAGCCCCGCATGGCGGGCTCGACGGACAGATAATGGTTGCGCACCCATATCTGTCCATCGGCGGGAACGGGCATGGGGCGTTCCTCCAGCGCGAAATGCTCGCTCTGGGGAATGGCCTGCGGACGGCGCGCAAGGATGACGGCCCGGTTCATCGCATCAATAGCTGTAGCTGAGCGTCGCGCCGTAAGTGGCGGGCATGCCGGTGGTGCGCGCCACCGTATCGACCACATGGGTGACGGTGGTGACGTAGAATTTGTTGGTGACGTTGCGGCCCCAGAGCTGGAACTTCCATCCGCTGTCCGGGCTTTCGAGGCCGATCCGCAGGTCGAGCACGGCATAGCCGGGCAGGGCGAATTCGGGCGCTCCCCCGAACGCCGCCACGCTGCGCGAGCGGTAGCGGACATTGCCGCCCAGCGAGAGGTCGAGATTGCCGGTCAGCGCGAAACGATAGTCGAGATCGCCGTTGAGCTGCCATTTGGGCGTGCTGGGAAAGGGTTCGCCCTTGATGTCGACGACGGCGGCATAGGGATCGTTGGCGAGGAAGCTCCGGTCGACGCGCGAGTCGACATAGGTCGCGCCGCCATTGAAGGTCAGCCCGTCGACCGGCCGCCAGTTGACGCTCAGCTCCGCGCCGCGGACGCTCGACCTCGGAACCTGCACCAGCCCGGGCAGATTGCCGAAGGCGGTGGTGATGTAGCCGATGATCTGCTTGTCGTCATATTTGTAATAGAAGCCCGCGCCCGTCAGTTGCAGCCGCCGGTCGAGCAGCGAAAGCTTGAAGCCGGCCTCATAGGCGAGCACCGATTCCTGCGTCACCGGGTCGAACTGGCTGGGGAAAAGGCCGGGCACCGTCGGGAAGCTGCCCGCCTTATAGCCGCGCGTGACGTTGGCGTAGAGCAGGCTGTCGGGATTCGGTTTCCAGTTGAGGCTGGCGCGCCAGGAAATATTATCCTCCTTCAGCGACTTTTCGACGCTGGGCACCGGGATGAAGGGCGTGCCATAGCCGACTTCGCCGAGCGTCGCGCACGCGCCCGGCGCGAGCGCCACCGTCGGCGGATCGAAATTGCGCGACAGGTTCGACAGGAAGCTGAACGCGTTGGAGATCAAACCATCCCCCACGTCCAGCAGGCAGCCGCTGAACCGGTTGCGCTGATCGCTGTAGCGCGCCGAAACCTGCGCCGTCACCCTGTCCGTCAGCTCATAGTCGAGGCTGCCGAACACCGCCTTGGTCGTGATCTTCTGATGGTTGCTGTTGATGAAGGAGGTGTAGCGGAACGGCCCCACCCCGCTGTTGCTGGCGATATAGTCGCCGCGCTGGTCGTCCCCGGTGGTGTCGTGGCTGTAATTGCCGCCCAGCATCCAGCGGATCGGACCCGCCGTGCCCGCGAGCCGCAATTCCTGCGACACCGTCTCTATGTCGGCGTTGATCGTCAGCAGGAAATTATTCTGCGGCACGCCGTCAGTGTCGCTGGGCGAACGCTGCCTGAACCGCGAATAGGCGCTGATCGAGGTCAGGGTCACGGCATCGCTGACGTCCAGGTCGCCGCGCAGCGAGAATTGATAGAAGCTGTCGTCGCGGCGAAGGTCGGCGCCGGGGTCCCAGTCCGCGATGCGGCTGCGGTTGGGGGCCGGGACGGCGGCTTCCAGTTCTGCCGTGATGTCGGTATAGCCGCCTGCCGACGGAGCCACGGTCGGGGCGTATTTCACGAACTGCGCCGCCTGCGTCTCGCTCCGGTCGATCCAGCCATTGGCGTTGAATTCGAAGCGCAGCGTGTCGGTGGGTTCCCAATCGAGCAGCAGACGGGCGGTGGAATAATCCCGGCGGCCGAGGCGGTCGGACGGGCGGGTCTGGCTGATCTGCCAACCGTCGCGATATTCGTGGCGCACCGCGAGCCGCGCCTTCAGATTGTTCGCGATCGGGCCGCTGACAAAGCCCTGCGCATCCACCTGGTCGAACCGGCCATAGCTGAGGTCGATGCCGGCGGCGAGGTGGTCGGTCGGCTTGGCCGCGATATAGTTGATCGCGCCGCCGGTCGAATTCTGGCCGAACAACGTGCCCTGCGGCCCTTTCAGCGCCTCGACGCGCTCCACGTCGAGCGACGCCCCCTCCGTCATGGCGAGATAGGGCAGGGGCACCTGGTCGACATAGACGCTGACCGCCGGGGCCACGGCGACGGCGACGTCATAGAAGCCGATGCCGCGCATCGTGAAGACCGGCGTGCCATAGGCGCTCGGCTGATAGGTGAAGCCGGGGACGATCTTCACCAGGTCCGACGGCTGGGTCACGCCCGCATTGGCGAGCTGGCCAGCCGAAGCGGCGGTGATGGAGACCGGCACGTCGTTCAGCCGTTCCTCGCGCTTTTGCGCGGTGACGATGATCTCGCCCACGGCAAGGTCGCGTTGCGGTGCGGCCTCGGCCTGTTCGGCCGGGGATTGCGCATGGCTGCACAGCGGCGCGACGAGCGCGCTGGTCGCGAGCAGGACGCATATGGGCTTCCTCATTTTTCCTCTCCCTCGTTCAAGCCCTGACTGCCTGATCTGGTGGGGCAGCCGGGTTGTTTGTTCATTCCTTGGCGCGGCGTCTTCCCGGGCCGCATGCCCTTCGTTCAGGTCAGCGGCGGGCGCGCTTCCACAGCCGCCGGGCAAGGCGCCAGACCGGCGGGGCCGGGACGGTCGGACGGAAGTGGGGCGCATGATCGCGGCGCGCCGATTGTCCGCGAGCGGGCGGCGACATACCAAATGCTCTCGATGAACATCGCATTTCCTCTCCGGAAAGCCCTGTTGCCCTGCCGCCCCGCCCCGCATCGATCGTGGGGGTCAGGAGCGGTTGGCGGTCTTTCGATGCGGCGCCTTGATGTCGTGGACAATCTCGGCGCCGCCGGCTCGCCCTGTCGGCTCGGCTTTTCTTTTCGGGTTTCTGTGACCGTAGAATGCCATGCCGGCGGGCTGTGTCAATATAAAACTCTACATATGTGGAGTATTTCTCAACCTCCGATTTACACGCCTGTTATCCGGCTTCTTTGCCCGCCCAGCGACATGCCGCTGACCCCGTCGCGCAGCGTCAGATTGAGCTCGTCGCCCGGTTGCAGGAACCGGCCCAGCGTCTTCATTTCGACGCGCATGCCATCGCGGCGCGCGGCGTCGTTCAGCAGGTTGGTCTTGAGCAGTTCGATCAGGCCCGGCGTGCCTTGCGCGATGACGCCGCCCGGCGTTCCGGTCAGCACCATGTCGCCGGGCTTCAGGTCCATGATCGCCGCGATCTGGGTCAGCGTTTCGGCGGGCTTGTAGATCAGCTGTCCGGTGTTGGCGGACTGGCGGACCTTTCCGTCATAGGTCAGCGAAAGTTCCAGATTGTCGACCGTCGCCGCGACCTCTTCGGGTTCGAGCAGATAGAAGACCGGCCCGGCCGGGCAGAAGGTGCGATAGCTCTTGCCCTGGAACCATTGCATGAAGGACGCGCCGAACATGGTGTCGCGCGCCGACACGTCGTTGCACAGGACCACGCCGGCAAGATAGGAACCCAGATTGCCGGCCGTCACGGTGGTTCCCGCCTCCAGCGGACGGCGCAGGACGATGCCGACCTCCACCTCATAATCCAGAAGCTCGACCCCCTTGGGACGGACGATGTCGGCATAGGCGCCGCAGAGCGACGAACTGGCCTTGGCGAAAAGGAGATTCTCCTTGCGCACATGATGACCGGCCTCCGCCGCATGCTCATCATAGTTGAGCCCCTGGCAGATCAGCGTCGCATCGGGGGTGACGGGGCTCAGAAGGGCGCTCGCGGCGAAGCGCACCGCCTCGCCCGTGGCGGTCAGGTCCGGCGCGGCTTCGATCGCGCCGATCAGTTCGCCCAGGGTCCTCGCGCCGCTCGCAATGCCCCGCCCCTCGACCCGGCCGGCCGGTCCCTCGGGCGCATCGCCGGTCAGCACGGCCCAGCGCGGGCCCGCGCCTTCATCATAGCGGACGATCATCAATGCCATCATTCTACTCCTGCATTCCAATGGGGATGTCAGCGAAGCCAGGGGCGCGGGGGCGCCAGCAAGGCGTCGACGATATTGCGGACGAGCGGGGGCGCGTCGGCCGGGGCGGGGGCGGGCGGCCGCATGGAATCGGGCAGGTCGTCGCCCCAGGACCAGAGGTCGCCGCGGGACAGCGGATGGAAACCGGTCGGATAGTCGGCGGTCATCAGGTCGCCGTCCGCATAATGTTCCCACTCGTCCCCGGCCGAGTCCTTCCAATAATCGAAGACCTGACTGCCGAGCACATGGCGGCCGATGCCCCAATAATGGTTCCAGCCCCTGCCGCGCAGATATTGCTGGCCCTGCCCCACCGCATCGACGTCGATCGTCTCGGTCGAGATGTGCAGCAGGCGCGATTCCGGCCCGGCGAGCAGCGCGAGGCTGTGATGGTCGGCGGGCTCCGCGCCCCGGTCGAAGCGGAAGAAGCCCAGCACCGGCGTATCCTCGCCCACGGTCGCGACGTCGGTCGGGAGATAGCCGAAATGACGCCGGTACCAGCCGGCGGTCCGTTCGAAGTCCGGCGTCTGGAGGACGACATGGCCGATGCGGAACACCGGCGCGGGCGCGGTCGGCGTCCGGACCGGCCTGTCGATGCGGCGGCTGGCCACAGGCGAGTTGACCTCGGTCAGCGGCTCCCGCACCGGCAGCGGCTCCAGCGGCGCCGCGCCCCAGAGCAGGTCGACGCGCACGCCCTCCGGATCGAAGAGGCGCACCCGCTCGCCGCCGCCCGGCGCATTCGTCGCTTCGACCGACGACTGGGTGGCGGCGGACAGCCGATCGAGATCGGCACGGTCCCTGGCGGCAAGGCCGAAGCCGACGAAGGCGTCCCGATCCGACGCGATCAGCTCGACGCAATAGGGTTGCGGCCCATAGCCCCGGAAATGGCGCGATCCACTGCTGCCGCCCGCGACCGGCACGAAACCGAAATCCTCCAGGAAGCGGGCCATGGCGTCGACGTCGCGCCGCTCGAAGCTCACATGGACGACGGCGTCCGCCCGGACGATGGGATCGACCCGGTCCATCATGACCTTGCTCCCCTGATCCGGTCGATCACCGCCATCGGGTCTTCCGGCATGGCGTCGCCGCGCCAGGCGACATGCTGGTCGGGGCGGATCAGCACGAAATCGCGCTCGTAGATCCGCCGGGCATGCGCGTCGCGGATGTCGAGCAGGTCGACCGGCACGCCCCGCTCGCGCGCGGCGTCGAGCAGCGGTTGGGCCGAGGCGTCGGTGAAGCGGACCAAAGTGAACCAGGGCCCCAGCCGGTCGAAGATGGCGCTGCCATCCTCCAGGAACAGATGCGGCGCCCGCATGCCCGGCCAGGTGCTGGGCACATAATCGCGCAGCCGCCATTCCGGTTCTTCGCATTCATGGCAGACGATCGGCGACTGGCGATAGCGATGGTCGAGTTCGATGCCGCGCGATTCATTCTCCGCATTGCCGAGTTCCGCGATCAGCGCGCCATAGGCGTCGCGCGCGGCGGCCCCCTCCGGCGTGTCGTCATGGATGATCGGGTCATAGGCTTCCGCGATCTTCAGGCGCACGCCCATGTGCAGGCGCGACGCGTCGACGATGGCGCGGCCCACCGGCCGGCGCTCCGCCTCTATGCTGTCGAGCAGGGCGGGGCCGCCCCAGCCTTGCAGGATGGCGGCATATTTCCAGGCGAGGTCGACGGCGTCGCCTATCCCGGTGTTCATGCCGTAACCGCCGGTCGGGATCACCTGATGCACGGCATCGCCCGCCATCCACACCCGCCCGCGCCCATATCCGTTCGCCAGCACCAGATGCGGCGACCAGGGGTTCGCCTGGATCACCTCGATCGGGAATTCCCGGCCCAACGCATCGAAGGCGAGTTGCCGGGGATCGATGGCCGCCGCGTCCGCCCCTTCGGGCAGCATGCAGTGGAGCGTCCAGATTTCCGCGTCGTCCTGCGCAATCAGCGTGCTGCCGGCGGGCGACTGATAATGCCAGGCGATGCCGAAGCGCTGGAGCAGGTCGCGCGCCTCCGACCGGAAATGCACCATGAAGAAGCGGGCGACATTATATTGCCCGTCCCAGGCAAAGCCCAGCTTCTCGCGGACGATGCTGCCGCCGCCGTCGCAGCCCGCGAGCAGGGCGCAGCGCTGCCGTTCGGTGCGCCCCGTCGCGACTTCGCGCAGATGGACCGTCACCCCTTCGCCATCGTCGTCGAAGCCCTCGAGCGCCCAGCCGAACCGCATTTCGACCAGCGGAGATTCTTCCAGCAACCCGCGCAGCAGCGGTTCCAGGACGACCTGGCTCAACCGCATATAGGGTTCCAGCGGCTGCGACCCGTCATTGTTGGCGCGAATGTCTTCCCGCCAGCTTTCGACGTCGGGATAGCGGAAGCGGGCCAGTTCCCACTCGTTCAGCCGCGTCACCCAGGAAACGTCCATCGGATTGCCGCGCGGCACGGCGACGTCGCGTATCTTCTCCGCAATGCCCATGCGGCGGAACAGCTCCATGCTGCGGCCATTGGTCACGTCCATCTTCGGATGGCGCGTGGTCGAGGGATTGCGTTCGAGCAGCAGCGTGCGAACGCCGCGGCTTTGAAGCTCAAATGCGGTGGTAAGGCCGACAGGCCCCCCACCCGCTACGATGACTGGAACATCCACGGGGCATCTTCTCCATCACGGTCATTGCCGTCTGGAGAGCAGGGCTAACATGCCCTGCCACAGGAGTCCATAAAAACTCTACAGTCGTGGAGTTTATTTGAAGACAGCGCGTTCGACGAGGTTCCAATAGCGTTCGACGGCCTCCTCATTCCTGATGGAAAAGCCAATGGTTTCCGCCATTTCGCGGTTGAGCGACGACAGGGTGGAGGTCATGCCGATGAGCATGTAATAGACATGATCGGGATCGCCCTGCAGGAGCTGGCCCTCCGCCTGCGCCACCCGGATCTGGGGCAGGATGCGGTCGCGGGTCTTGCTGAGAACCTTCTCGACCAGCCAACCGATTCTCGGACTCGATCCCTGATTCTCGCGCAGCATGAAATGGTGGAACGCGGTATGTTCGACCGTGAAGCGCAGGAAGGTCCGGAACTCGGCCCGCACGCGCTCTGACGCGGACATTCGGGAATCGGGGGGAATGGCCTCGTCCCACATGGTCTCGATCTGCTCGAAGGCATATTCGGCCACCGCCTTCCACAGCGCCTCCTTGGTGCGGTAATGATAGGTGATCAGCGTATATTCCAGGCCCGCGCGTTCCCCGATGCGGCGCACGCTGCTGCCGTCGAACCCGCGCTCGGCAAATTCGTTGAGCGCCGCCTCCAATATCGCCTGGCGCGTTTCGACGGACCGCTGCTGTTCGCGCCGGTTGGTCTTCCGCCGCTGTCCGGGCTGTTTCGCGGCGGCGCTTTCGTCCGGGGCCTTTTTGCGGTTTGTCTCTGCCATTGAGCCTCCAAATTGCAGCCGTGAAGCGGAAGCGTGCCCGTGTCCCCCGGCATCCTGCCCTGCCGCCGTGATCGGGATCGACGTTGGAAGGAGGGCAAGCCGCCTTGGCGCACGCTCTACCCAAGTCAATCGCGCGGATCGAGTCCCGAAACCAGAATGTCGACCAGCTTTTCCGCCACGGTCCCGGCCGGCATCGCCCCTTCCGGATCGTACCAGCGCCCCGGCCAGTTGAGCGCCCCAGCCAGCGCGAAAGCAGCCATCTTCACGTCGATCCGCGCGATCGAACCATCGGCAACGGCGTCTTCGATCAACCTGCGCAAGGCATTGTCGATCTCCCGCTTCAGCGCGCGATAGCGCGGCCGGCTTTCCGGCGAGAGGACTTCGTCCCCGGTCCGGATCACGCATCGCCCGAAATCGTCCATGTTGACCTCGGCATAGCGGCGCAGGAAGCGCGTCAGCCGATGGCGGCCGTCACCGGGCTCCCGCCGGGCCTGATCGGCCGCTTCCAGCAATTGCTGCAGGCCGATGGTGACGCATTCCAGCAGCACCTGATCCTTGTTGGCCAGATAGTGGTAGATGGTGCGCTTGGATATGCCCAGGCTGGCGGCGACGTCGTCCAGCGACGTCGCGTGAAACCCGCGTTCGTTGAACATCCGCACCGCCGCGCGCAGCACGGCCTCGCGCTTGGCAAGGCGCTCGGCTTCTTTCTGGGCGGGGGTGCGGAATGGTGAAGCGGCGTGCATCAATGTCCTCTTTTTCTCCATCGAAGCGTTGACAGGAAACCCGGCGCGACGCAATACACCCAAAAGTGCATGAGCCACTCATGAGTTTCCGGAGGCTGAAATGGATCTGAAGGGAATGGCTGCCATCGTCACCGGCGGCGCGTCGGGATTGGGCGGCGCCACCGCCGCGCGTCTGGCCCGGGGCGGCGCCAGGGTGACGCTGTTCGACCTGAACGCCGAATTGGGGACGGCCCATGCCGACGCCATTGGCGGCCAGTTCATGAAGGTCGACGTGACGGACGAGGGCGCCGTCGCGGCAGCGTTCGAACAGGCCGAGGCGCTGCACGGCGTCGCGCGCATCCTGGTCAACTGCGCGGGGATCGCGCCGGCGATCAAGACCGTCGGCAAGGAGCATGCGCCCCATCCGCTGGACGTGTTCAGGCGGACCGTCGAAGTGAACCTGATCGGGACATTCTGCATGATCGCCCGCTTCGCGGCTTCCCTGGCGAAGGCGGACGAGATCGAGGGTGAGCGGGGCGTCATCGTCAACACGGCGTCGGTTGCGGCGTTCGACGGCCAGATCGGCCAGGCCGCCTATAGCGCCTCCAAGGGCGGCGTCGTCGGCATGACCCTGCCCATCGCCCGCGACCTGGCGCAGCACAGGATCCGTGTGATGACCATCGCGCCGGGTATCTTCCTGACGCCCATGCTGGAGGCGTTCCCCCAGCATGTGCAGGATGCGCTGGGCGCGCAGGTGCCGCATCCCAGCCGCCTTGGGAAGCCCGACGAATATGCGCAGCTCGTCGACAGCATCATCGCCAATCCCATGCTGAACGGCGAGGTCATCCGACTGGACGGCGCGATCCGAATGGCGCCGCGTTGAGCGGCCCCGGCAGACGAAGCGCTGGTTCCACGCGCGCGCCTGCCGCCTTCTGGAGCGGGGAACCGGTTCGGTCCGCCGCTCCTCCTCATGTCGAAGGAAGCTGAAAATGGCCGAAGCCTATATTGTCGAGGCGCTGCGTACTGCCGGCGGCAAGCGCAAGGGCGCGCTGTCGGGCGTTCATCCGGCGGATCTGGGCGCCGTGGTGCTGAACGCATTGGTCGACCGCAGCGGCATCGATCCCGCCGCGGTCGAGGATGTCATATTGGGCTGCGTCACCCAGGGCGGCGAACAATCCTTCGCCTTCGGCCGCAATGTCGTGCTGGCGTCGAAGCTGCCCGACAGCGTTCCCGCCGTCACCATCGACCGGCAGTGCGGATCGTCGCAGCAGGCGCTGCATTTCGCGGCGCAGGCGGTGATGTCCGGCACGCAGGACCTGGTGATCGCGGCCGGCGTGGAAAGCATGACGCGCGTGCCGATGGGCTCCAACTTCAATCTGCATGCGCAGGCGGGAATTGGGGAAGGGCCATGGCCCGCCAGCATCCGCGAGCGCTACGGCGTCGACGAGTTCAGCCAGTACCATGGCGGGCAGGCGATTGCCGACAAATATGGCTTCAGCCGCGAAGACATGGACGCCTACGCGCTGGAGAGCCATCGCAAGGCCGCGGCGGCCATCGCCGCGGGCGCTTTCGAGCGCGAGATCGTGCCGGTCGACACGCCGGACGGCCGCTTCGCGCAGGATGAGGGCGTGCGCGCCAATGGATCGATGGAGGCGCTGGCCGGGCTCAAGACGCTGACCGAAGGCGGCACGATCACCGCCGGCAATGCGAGCCAGATGACCGATGGCGCCTCCGCCGTGCTGGTCGCGAATGAGGAGGCGCTGAAGCGGTTCGACCTGAGGCCGCTGGCGCGCATCCATAATCTGACGGTGACGGCGGGCGACCCCGTCATCATGCTGGAGGAACCGATTGCGGCCACGGAAAGGGCGCTGCGCCGGGCGGGGCTGGGCCTGGACGAGATCGACCTGTTCGAAGTGAACGAAGCTTTCGCTTCCATTCCCATGGCCTGGCTGAAGGTGCTGGGCGCCGATCCGGGCAAGCTGAACGTCCATGGCGGTGCGATCGCGCTGGGCCACCCTCTCGGCGCGAGCGGGACGAAGCTGATGGCGACCCTTGTCCATGGATTGAGGGCGCGGGGCAAGCGCTATGGGCTGCAAGCCATGTGCGAAGGCGGCGGCATCGCCAACGTGACCATCGTCGAGGCATTGTGACGGTTCCTGCGGAGCGGGCGTCGCGGGCTTGCGCGCCCGGCGCCCGCGCCGGCGGACCGGCGGATGAACAGGGTTAAGGATGAGTTGACGGGCCGCAAACCCAGGCCGCCTCTAAGCCATTGATCATAATCGCTTTGTGATCGACGCCGTCCGATGTTAGAAAGACGCGCGGTTCCGATGCAGAAGGTTGTCGATGGACAGGAAATTGGCAAGCGAACGGGGTGCCGAACAAAAGGCGCTGGCGGCACGATGGACCATAGCCGCCGAAGCCATGGAGGCGCTGGCCGGCGCGCGGTCGATGGAAGCGATCATAAATGTCCTGCGGGCCTTTGCGCGCCGCGCGGTGGGGGCGGACGGCATCGCGGTCGTCCTGCGCGACGAGGACCAGTGTCATTATATCGCTGAAGATTCGATGGAACCGCTTTGGGCGGGACAGCGCTTCCCGGCATCGAGTTGCGTGTCCGGATGGGCGATGGAGCATCATCGGACGGCGGTGATCCCGGACGTCTTCGACGATCCCCGCGTGCCGGTGGAGGCCTATCGCACCACATTCGTGCGGTCGATGGTGATGGTGCCGATCGGCCGCATCGAACCCATGGCCGCTCTGGGCGCCTATTGGTCCGAATTCGCGCAGCCCACCGACAATGAGATCGCGCTGCTGGAGGCGCTGGCCCGCGCCGCGTCCACCGCGCTGGAGAACGGGCGGCTGTTCGCGTCTCTGGAAGCGCTGAACGACCAGCTCGAACGCCGCGTCCGGGAACGCACCACGGAACTGGAGCGGTCGCAGGACAGCCTGCGCCAGGTCCAGAAGCTGGACATGCTCGGCCAGTTGACGGGCCATGTCGCCCATGACTTCAACAATCTGCTGATGCCGATCGTCGGCGGGCTGGACCTGATCCTGTCGGGCAAGCGGACGCCCGAATCGATCGAGCGGCATGCGACCATCGCGATGCAGGCGGCGGAGAGCGCGCAGACGCTGGTGCAGCGGCTCTTGACCTTTGCCCGCCGCCAGCCCCTGACCGCAAAGGCGGTCGACCTGTCGGACCTGCTTGGCGGGATGCAGGCCTTGCTGACCAGCACGCTGGGACCGCGTATCGCGCTGACGGTCGATCTCCAGCCGATGTTGCCGCCGGTGCGCGCGGACGCCCATCAGCTTGAGGTCGCGCTGCTCAACCTGGCCGTCAACGGCCGCGACGCCATGCCCGATGGCGGCGCCCTCAGCATAAAGGCGCAGGCGCGCCAAAGCCGCCTGCCCGCCGCGCTGACGCCCGGTCCCTATGTCTGCCTGACCGTCAGCGACACCGGCACCGGCATGACCCCGGCGGTCAAGGCGGCGGCCATGGAGCCCTTCTTCACGACCAAGCCGTCCGGCCATGGCACGGGGCTTGGCCTTTCCATGGTCCATGGCCTTGCCGCCCAGCTTGGCGGCACGGTGGAGATCGACAGCGCCGTGGGGCAGGGCACCAGCGTCCGGCTATGGCTGCCCGTCGAGCGGGCGCCTGCCGTGAAGGCGGCTTCCCCAGCAGTCGAGGAGGGGCCGAAAGAGCGTTCGGGCAAGGTGCTGCTGGTGGACGACAACGATCTCGTCCGGAACAGCACGCGGGAGATGCTGATCGACATGGGCTATGAGGTGGTGGACACCGACCGGGCCGAACGCGCGCTCAGCATGATCGAATCCGGCGACCGGCCGGACATCCTGATCACCGACCATATCATGCCGGGCATGACGGGGGTGGAACTGGCGCTGCGCCTGCGGGCCGATCATCCGCACATCGCGTTGCTGATCATATCGGGCTATGAGGGGGTGGACCTGATCGCGCCCGACATCACGCGCCTGTCCAAGCCCTTCCGGCATAATCACTTGCAGGCCTGCATAGCCGCGGCGCGGGCGCAGGCAGCCTGATCCGCATCCTGTTTCGGGGTCATGGCCCCTCTGCGGAGAAAAGCTTGGCGCCGGCCTGGCCCGGATATGTCCTGTGGCGCTTCGCTTCATTCTATTCAGGCCATCCCTGAACGGGATGACTTTGCCGTGGATCGGACGACGCGACCCAGGGCGCATTCGCTTTCATGCCTGAGGCGGCGAGGCCCATTGACGGGACGGGCCTCGCCCTCTTTCCTCAGGCCGGTTGAGCGACGTCCACCGTGTAATGCGCACTGGTCTTGGCGGCGACTTCCTCGGCCGTCACGCCCGGCGCGCATTCGATGAGGCGGAACGGGCTGTCATGGTCGGGCCGCTGGAACACGCAGAGGTCGGTGACGATCATGTCGACCACATTCCTGCCCGTCAGCGGCAGGGTGCAGGCCGGGATGAACTTGGGNGGGCTGTCATGGTCGGGCCGCTGGAACACGCAGAGGTCGGTGACGATCATGTCGACCACATTCCTGCCCGTCAGCGGCAGGGTGCAGGCCGGGATGAACTTGGGRCTGCCRTCCTTGGACGTGTGYTCCATGACGACGATGATCTTCTTGACGCCCGCGACCAGGTCCATCGCGCCGCCCATGCCCTTGATCATCTTGCCCGGGATCATCCAGTTGGCGATGTCGCCATGTTCCGAAACCTCCATCGCGCCCAGCACGGTCAGGTCGATATGCCCGCCCCGGATCATCGCGAAGCTGTCGGCGCTGGAAAAATAGCAGCTCTGCGGCAATTCGCTGATCGTCTGCTTGCCCGCATTGATCAGGTCGGCATCCTCCTCCCCCTCATAGGGGAANGCTGTCGGCGCTGGAAAAATAGCAGCTCTGCGGCAATTCGCTGATCGTCTGCTTGCCCGCATTGATCAGGTCGGCATCCTCCTCCCCCTCATAGGGGAAGGGGCCGATGCCCAGCATGCCGTTCTCCGACTGCAGCGTCACCTCCACGCCGTCGGGAATATGGTTCGCCACCAACGTCGGGATGCCGATGCCCAGGTTCACGTAGAAACCGTCCTGCAATTCCTTCGCCGCCCGCGCGGCCATTTCGTCACGAGTCCATGCCATTATGCGGCCTCCCTCTGGCGGACGGTGCGGAATTCGATTTTCTTGTCGTAAGGCGCTCCGACGATCATGCGCTTGACGTAGATGCCGGGCAGATGGATCGCATCCGCCTCCCTCTGGCGGACGGTGCGGAATTCGATTTTCTTGTCGTAAGGCGCTCCGACGATCATGCGCTTGACGTAGATGCCGGGCAGATGGATCGCATCGGGGTCGAGGCTGCCGGTGGGCACCACCTCCTCCACTTCCGCGACGCAGATCTTCGCCGCCGTCGCCATGGGCTGGTTGAAGTTGCGCGCCGTCTTRCGGAAGATGAGGTTGCCGCTCTCATCGGCCTTCCAGCCCTTGATGACCGCCACATCGGCGAAGATGCCGCGCTCCAATATATAATCCTGCCCGTCGAAGCTCTTCACTTCCTTGCCCTCGGCCACCGCCGTGCCCACGCCCGTCCTGGTGTAGAAGCCCGGAATGCCCGCGCCGCCCGCCCGGCAGCGTTCGGCCAGCGTGCCCTGCGGGCAGAACTCCACCTCCAGCTCCCCGGCCAGATATTGCCGCTCGAACTCCTTGTTCTCGCCCACATAGCTGGAGATCATCTTCCTGACCTGACGCGTGCGCAGCAGCTTGCCCAGCCCNCAGCTCCCCGGCCAGATATTGCCGCTCGAACTCCTTGTTCTCGCCCACATAGCTGGAGATCATCTTCCTGACCTGACGCGTGCGCAGCAGCTTGCCCAGCCCTTCGCCATCTACCCCCGCATTGTTGGAGGCGATGGTCAGATCCCTGACGCCCGAATCCCGGATCGCATCGATCAGCCGCTCGGGTATCCCGCACAGACCGAACCCGCCAGCGCACAGATGCATGCCGTCGAACAGCAAACCCTCCAANCCCGAATCCCGGATCGCATCGATCAGCCGCTCGGGTATCCCGCACAGACCGAACCCGCCAGCGCACAGATGCATGCCGTCGAACAGCAAACCCTCCAACGCACTCGCCGCATCCGAATAAAGCTTTTTGACCATAAGCATGCCTCTCCTTCGGATCGCCATTCTGGCGGAGGCCAATTATCATTTCTAATGATTTGTTTTTTGCTCTAGCCAAAAGCCATGTCTATCAATCGCATCGGCCTCTTCCATCTGGAAACCCTGCTCTGGATCGACCGGCTCGGCACGTTCGCTGCGGCGGCGGAGCGGTTGAACACCACCCAGCCGGCGATTTCGGCGCGGGTAAGGGAACTGGAGAGCCATCTGGGCGCCCGCCTGTTCCGCCGCGAAGGCCGGACCATGTCCTTCACCCCCGCCGGGCGGCAACTGGTGCGCGATTGCGGGCCTCTCTGGAGCGATCTGCAGAGCATGCTGCTGCGTTGCGGCGGATTGGCGGAAGCGAGCGGCGTGGTCCGCATCGGCGCAGGCGAAATCGCCGCGGCAAGCTGCCTTCCGGACTTCGTGTCGCAATTGAAGGGGGCAATGCCGCATGTCAGCCTGGAACTGGAAATCGACCTGACCGCCAACCTGATCCAGCAATTGCTGGTCGGGCGCGCCGATATTTCCTTCGCGGCCGGGCCCATCGCGCATCCGGCGCTCCAGTCGCGTCCCATCGGCGGGGTGAGCCTGGTCTGGCTCGCCAGTCCCGCCATTGCCGCGTCATTCCACGGCGATGCGGGGGACCGCACCATTCCGATCTGGTCGCTGGCCAGCCATTCCCCGATCTATGGGCGGATGCGCGACGCGATCGCCGCTTCGCAGATCGCCCGTAAATCGCTCAACCTGTGCAACAATGCGCGGATGATGATCGACATCGCCAAGGCGGGTGGCGGGATCGGCATCTTCCCGGAACCCATGGCCCGCGCCGACCTGATGAGCGGAGCCCTCGTGAAACTGGAGGGCATGCCGGCCCTGTCGCCCATCGAGTTTCATGTGGCCAGGCGTATTTCGGACAATGATCCGGTGATCGCCGCCATTTTCGAGCAGGCGAGCGCGCTGCGGCTGGGGCCGGAGGGCGAGGGCTGACCGCTGCCGGGACGGGCTTCAGGAACCCAGCGCCTGATTGGGATCGACGGTCCTTATGCTGCCGGGCATGTCGCGGCTTTCGGCCGGAGTGGCGGCGGCCGGGCCGCCCGGCGCCACGCCCGATCCCAGGGAAACCTCCTTGTCGACATAGACCTCGAACAGCGTGCCGGCGGGCAGCTTGACGTCCTTTCCGCGGACGATCACCGCCAGCGGCAGGAAGACGATGCCCGCGCCCACCGCGCCCAGGGTGCCGGACTTGCCCTGGGAATTGCGCTGGCCGCGCACCGGCACGTCCATCCCGCCCGCCCTGACCGTGCTGACCTTGATGTCGAGCTTGCCCGATCGGCCGAGCAGGCCATTGTCCCTGACGCGGCTCACTTCCCCCACCGCCGGGCTGCCGGCGGGGATGAGCGTCACGCCGCCGATCGTCACGGGCTTGGCCACGGCCAGTTCGATCCTGTCGCCGACGCGGGCGGATTTGGAGGAAATCTCCTGCCGGGTTTCCAGTTGGATGGCCATGCCTTCGGGAAGGATCGTCGATTGGGCAAGGGCGGGACCGGCGCTCGCCGCCAGCAGCAGGGGGATGGCAGAGCGCATCGGCAATGACAGGCGAATCATCGGTCCATCCTCTCCGCTTCGGCGGCCACGCCCCCGACCGCCGTGCAATTTACGCTTCCGGGGCCAGGGCATCAAGGAACGAGTCGGGCCTGGCGCGGGCGAACGGCGCAGCCATTGCCGCGACGACCTTCCGCTGTGCCGACCGTCAGCCAGAGCGCCGCGTTCAATCGGGCGCAGGTCGCGCCTTCGCGCGGATGCCGATGCGGGAGACGGTCGGGCGGACGCCGGCCGATCCCGGCCCTCAGGGTTTCACCTGTCGGGCCGAACCGCGTTCCACCCTGTCAGGACGAACTCAGGCGGATGCCCTTTGCCCGGACGGCGCGAACGCCTGCGCCAGCGGTCCCGCCATGCCCAGCACCGTCAATTCCCTGTCCATCAGCATCCTGCCGGCCTGCTTGCGCTGCACCTTGCCGCTGGTCGTGCGCGGGATCGCGCTGGCGGGCACCATCACCAGATCGGTGATGGCCAGTTCCAGCCGCTCCATGGCCGTGGCGCGCAGCCGGGCGGCAAGGTCCTGTAGTTTCTCGTCCGACAGGGACCGGGCGTCGTCGCGCTTCATCTCCGCGATCAGGACGATATGCTGCGCATCGCCCATCTCGATCTCCACGGCGGCGGCGCTTGCCTGTCCCACCGTGCCGGAAAGTTCCGACCAGATCTGTTCGACATCGCTGGGCGCATGGTTGCGGCCCCGGACGATGATCAGGTCCTTGAGGCGGCTGACGATGAAAAATCCATCGGCCGTGGAAAAGCCGAGATCGCCGGTGCGCAGGAATGGCCTGCCTTCGTCCAGCCGGCCGAAGCTGGCCTCCGTCGCGGCGGGATTGTCGATATAGCCGGCGGTGATGTGCGGGCCGCGCAGCCAGATTTCGCCCACCGCGCCATCGGGCAGCGCCTCGCCGGTTTCGGGATCGACGATCCGCGCCTCCGCCCCGGCCATGGCGGGGCCGCAGCAGGCGAGGTCCAGCACGGCGTCCCCGCCGGCGCTCTCCTCCGCCCGACCTGCCGCGAGAGCGCGGCTGTCGTAGCTCTTGACGATGGGGTCGCTCCGGGGCGGAACCGCAATGGTCACGAGGGTGGATTCAGCCAGCCCATAGCAGGGCAGGAAGGCGCGCCTGTCGAAACCGGCACCGGCAAAGCATTCGGCAAAGCGGTCGAGCGTGGCGGGCCGCACCCGCTCCGCCCCGTTGAACGCGACGCGCCAGCCCGACAGGTCGAGACCGTCCGGCATGCCCCGCCGCGTGGCATGGTCGACGCAGAGGTCGTAGCCGAAATTGGGCCCGCCGCTGGTATGCGCGCGATAGCGGGAAATGAGTTGCAGCCAGGACATCGGCCTGTTGATGAACGCGGCGGGCGAGGTGATCACGCAGGTCGAGCCCAGGAACAGCGGTTGCAGGATGTTCCCGAACAGCCCCTGATCGTGATAATGCGGCACCCAGCCGACGAAATGGGAATCCCGGTCGTGGCCGAAGGCGGCGCGGATCATTGTCTCGTTGGCGATGATGTTGCCATGGCTGATCATCACCCCCTTCGGGTTCGACGTGGTGCCGGAGGTGAACTGGAGCACGGCGAGCCGGTCCGGCGCGAGCGCCAGCGGCGAGAAGGCGTGCGATTCCGCCGCGAGCGCGGCAAATTCCAGATAGCGCACCGGGCCGGCGGACAGGGCGGCGGACAGTTCCTCCCCGAACAGGCCGGCCATGCCGTCGTCCAGCAGGATGCAGTCGGGCCGGATGTCGTCCAGCATGTTCAGGATATTCCGAAGCCGCGCCTTGCGCCGGCCGACCGGGGCGAGCGGAATGGCGACGCCGCCGACCGCGAGGCAGGCAAGCAGCGCGAGCGCGAAGTCGGTCCCCGCCGAGAAGAGGAGGGCGATCCGGGGACCGGCCAGCCCCCCCGCCGCCAACCCCCGTGCCGCCATGGCGCCGGCAAGCTGCCCGACCTGCGCCGCCACCTGCGCATAGGTCAGGCTGCTCTGCGGACCGTCGCCCTGGTCGAATATCAGCGCCGGCCGGTCCGGGACGCTGTTCCCATGGTCCAGTACGATGTCGACGATCGACCGGCTGAAGTCTATCTGCATCTTTTTTGCGAACCCGATGCTTTGGAGCCTTTTCACATAGAGCGAAAACGCCCAGTCCTTTGATGCCGCATGGTCCCGGTCGCCAGGCGATTCCGCCCGGCTTGGGGATATTCCGGTCATTCCGTCGCGAAGGCTATCCGGAGCAGGCCGATCTTCCGCATGCGGAAACCGGCGGCCGACATGCGCAGATAACGGGAATATTTCTCGACCGGATGGATGGCCGGATCGACCACCCCGCTGCGGACCGCGCCGCGCAGCCGGTTGCTCCACATCTCGCAGGTGCGCGCATAGTCCAGCCCGTCGTCGCGCAGCCGCTCGACGCGGAACAGACCCTTGCAGGCGACCACGATGTCCTCCAGCGTCGGCAGTTCCGCCGCCGGGAAGATCTCGTTCGCAATGAAGGGATTGGCGTCCTCCGGCGACATCCTGCCATAGGCGATGGTCTGGAGCGACAGACGGCCCTTCCCTTCCATCCAGTCGCGGCAGGCCTGGAAGAATTCGCGGTACACGCCGCGGCGCTCGTCCACGCTCTGCTGCGGATGGGCGAAATGCTCGAACGCGCCGACGGAGATGATCGCGTCGAACGGCCTGTCGGGACGATAGTCGTGCCAGTTGGAAAGGACCGCGCCGATGCCGGGATCGCCCGATTGCTCGATATAGGCGAGCTGTTCCTCGCTCAGCGTCAGGCCGACGCATTCGGCGGCGCCATGCCTGCGCCGCAGGTTGCGCATCATGCCGCCCCAGCCGCAACCGACGTCCAATATGCGCATGCCCTCGCCGGCGCCGACCGATTCCGCATGATAGTCGAGCTTGCGCTGCTGCGCCTCCTCCAGCGGGGCGTCCTTGGGCAGGCCGTCCCACATCGCGCTGGAATAGGTCATGCTGGGGTCGAGCCACGCCGAATAGAAGTCGTTGCCGACATCATAATGGTGGCGGATGGCGGCGGCCGATCCGCCAAATTCGATCTGTTCGTCCTGGATCATGGCCGGACGCCGCCCTGCTGCGCCGCCATGTCGCTGACCGCCGCGGCGATGCCCGTCGCCGCGTCGCGGATCGCCTCCGCCTCGAACAACAGTTCCAGCGGCAGTTCGTCGGGCAGGTTCAGCCAGTTCTCCAGCTCCACCATCAGCGAGATCGCCTTGGCGGAATCGATCCCGAAACTGTCGAACGGCGCATCGGGAGAGACGGCGGCGGGCGCCACATTCACGATTTCAGCGATGCGGGCAATGATCCAGCTTTCGATTTCCTCTGCCGATGCCTGTCGAATAAGGTCGGAATTCATCAATGTCCCCCTGAAGCCGAACGGGTCGCCCCGAATCTGCCATAATAGACGTCCGCCCCGGTCGTGGCGGACGGGTGTGTGACGGAACCGATCTCCGGCTGGGCGGCGATCTTCTGCAGTTCCGGATGCTCGCGCGCCAGCCGGGCCGCCGCGACGTGCACATTCTCCTCCTCCGGAAGAAGCTGGTCGATGGTGATGTGCGAAGGCCGGGGCAGGCCCCACATCTGGCGCATCTCGTCGAGCGCGGCCTGCGACACCTCCACCTCATAGGCGACGGCCTCCCCCTGGCCATAGTCCATGGCGGAACCGAGCAGGGTCAGCTTCCAGCCGACGCCGTAGCAGAAGCTGAGCATGCGGACATCGGTGAAGCCCACGCAACGGTCGATCCCGGCCTCATAGGCCAGTTCCAGCGGCGCGATCATGCACGCGGCCTTCCGTCGCAGATTGTGGCGGCGCATGCCCCGCTCAATGCAGAATCCGCGGCTCAGTTCCCAGGTGCGCCCGTCGTCGATGGGGCGGATGCCGGCCGGCAGGACATGCGAAAAATGATCGAGCAGCATGGAACAGTCGTCGGTGGGGCGGAAACGCAGCCCCATGACGACCCGGTTCTCGGTCGAAAAGCCTATGATGTTGCTCGCGCGCGCATCATCATATTCGTCATATTCCAATCCGTCCTCGACCCTGAGATCCCAGCCGAGCTGGTTGACGAACACCTCCGCGCGGGCCTGGTGCAAATCTCTGATCTCGTCCTGGTACAGTGCGGAATTGTTCTTCGAAATCAGATGAATCAAATCCGTTCGTCCCCCGCATGCAGCGGCAGCGCCTGTAACATATTATACAGGGGAGGTCATCGGAAAGTTGCAGGGTGCAATCCATGTTCCCCGCAAAAAACCCGGTCGATAAAGGGGGTTCAGGCGGCCTGCTTCTGCCGGGCGCGCTGGACATGCACCTTCACCGCCTGGACGGAGCGGTCGAGCGCCTCGGCAATGTCGAGGTCGCACCACCCGGCCTGCCGCTGGTCGAGGCAGAACAGCTCGGTCTCGGTCAGGGACGAAGCGGCCAGATCGTCGCGCGCGTCGAGCAGGGCGATGCCGCGGCACAGGTAGAGCGTCGCCATGGCGTGCAGGTTCGCGCGTTCCTCCGGGCTTTCCAGCATGCTCAGCAGGCGGATTTCCACCTCATATTGCCGTTCGTCCCAGCCGGTGATCGGAAAGCAGATCTGCGGCAGGACCTCCGGCTGTGCGATCGGCCCGCACCAGCCGGTCTCACCGAACAGGAAGCGCCGCTCCCCATCGCCGACAGCGTAGCAGGCATGGCTCGCCGCCTGAAGGCCCAGGGCCTGGCTGAAGCGGGTGACGAGGCTCTCGATGCTGAGCGTGCTGTCGACCCCCGCGATGAAATCGGCGGCGGTGGTCGAACTTCCGGCGCGAAGCTGGGTGCTGGGGATATATTCGCTCATGGTTCCTCACGCGGCATATGCCTGCCGTCATGCCGCGTCAGGTCTTAAAAGCGGGTTAAGCGTGCCTTCCTGCCGCCTGCTTCCTGTTTGCGGCGGAACGAGCGTTCGCCGGGATGCGGGGCCGCCGGCCGCAGACCGCAAGCTCGTCCGATCCGGAGCCGGACGCAGGAAGAGTTTAACCAGCGGTTTACCAAGTCCGCCTATGATCGGCGGATTGAAAAAATATAGCGGGTTTCGTGGGCGATGACGAATTTTGGATACAGGCGGCGATGGAAGTGGGCACTTCTGGTTTCCGCGACGATCGAACTGGCAGCTTCCGGCACGGCCCGGGCGCAGGCCCCGGCCGATGTGGACACGGGCGCCGACATCACGGTGACGGCGCGCAAGGTGCCGGAACCGCTGCTGAAGGCGCCGCTGGCGGTCACCAGCATTTCGGGCGATTCGATCGTGGCGGCGGGTTTGCAGACCATCACCGACCTGACCCGCATGGCCCCCAATGTCGACATCGGCGGGGGCATTGCAGGCCAGTTGCAGGGGCAGATCTCGATCCGCGGCATCTCCACCCTGGTCCGCAATATCGGGCTGGAAACCGGCGTCGGCATCTATGTGGACGATGTCTATGTCGGCCGGCCGGAAAATTTCGTCCAGCATCTTCTGGATGTCGACCGGGTGGAAATCGTGCGCGGCCCGCAAGGGACGGAATATGGCAAGAACACCATCGCCGGCGTCGTCAACGTCCAGACGAAGCAGCCCGACGCCGATCCCGGCGCCTCCATCCGGCTGGACGCGGGCAATTACGATTACAGGCGGGGCGAGGCGGTGCTGGGCACGCGCCTCAATGAACGGCTTTCGGTGCGCGGCGCGGTCGCCTATGCCCGGCAGGACGGCTTCTACAAGCATCTGTCCGGCGGCAGGGATGCGGGATCGACCGACCTGCTGACCTGGCGGCTGTCGGCCAAATATGCGCCGACCGACCAACTGTCCTTCATCGCCCGGTGGGAGGGGCTGCGCGACCGCGGCACGCCCGCCTTCTTCCAGGCGGACGCGCTGGCCGGCTATCCGGCGGATTTCCCTTCGCGGGAGCCGCTGCACATCAACAACAACCGGCCCAACCGGCTGCACCGCGACAGCCAGGGCGTTTCGCTGAGGACGGAATGGGCATCGGACGCGATCACGCTGACGGCCATCACCGCCTATCGCGATTCCTCCTATCATGCCTCGCTGGACGACGATCAGGAGCAGGTCGACTTCGTCTCCGCGGACAATTTCAGCGACGATTCCCATTTCTTCAGCCAGGAACTGCGGCTGGCGGGCGGCACCGGCAAGCTGCGCTATCTGCTGGGCGCCTATTATTTCGACCAGATGGTGCGCACCGACCGGGGCCTGGGTCTGGGCGCCGATACCGGCGTGCCGGGCGAACCGATGCTGACCACCAAGGGCAGCGTCAAGACGGAGAGCGGGGCGCTGTTCGGGCGGCTCGACTATGAACTGACCGATCGCCTGTCGCTTTCCGCCGGCCTGCGCTACACCAGGGAGAAGAAGCGCGCCCATTTCGTCCAGGATGACGCCAGCGGGACGGGCATCTTCACCTATCTGGGCTTCCCGAACCTCACCTTCGACGGCCGGTCGACCGATGACGACCTGTCGCCCAGCGCGACCATTTCCTATGAGGTCGTGCCGGACGCCAATGTCTATGCGCGCTTCTCCCGCGGCTTCAAGAGCGCGGCTTACAATGTCGACCTCGCCTCTTCGCTGGGCGGGCTGACCGCCAGCCCGGAAAAGGCGACCAGCTATGAGGTCGGCTTCAAGATGCTGACGCTGGACCGGCGGATGCGGCTGAACCTTGCCGCGTTCCACACCGATTACGACCGGTTGCAGGTGTCGCAGGTGCTGGGCAGCGGGCTGGCGCTCACCAATGCCGGCCGCGCGCAGGTGGAGGGCGTGGAAGGCGAGCTGTCGCTGCAGCTGACGTCCCGGCTGCGGCTGGAGGGTAATGCCGCCATTCTGGACGCACATTATAAGAGGTTCGACAATTGCGGCGTTCCCGCATCGGTCATTCCCTCTGTCGGCAGCCCCAGCACCGACTGCACCGGCAACGACCTGGTGCTGGCGCCCCATTTCACCGGCTATGGCGCCGTCAGCTATGAGGTTCCGGTGCGGATCGGCACGATCTTCGCCCGCGCGGACGTGGATCACCGGTCGACCGTCTATTTCGAGCCGACCAATTCGGACGCCTTCAAGGCCGGGCCGCGCACGCTGGTCAACCTGCGTTTCGGCCTGCGTCGCGGGCAGTGGGACATCGCCGCCTGGGTCCAGAACCTGACCGACAGGATCTACAAGACCTATGCCGACGACCGGTCCGGTCTGGGCGTGTACCGAACGGCGGCATACGGGCCGCCGCGCACCTATGGCGTCAGCCTTTCGGCGGCATTTTAGGACGTCGCGCTTGGGCGTGCTGGCTATGGCCCATATGGCGGCCATTAAGGAAATCTTAGCCAGCAAATGGTGAAACCTTCTTAAGGGCCGCGGCGCCGGGACAGCAGGAGTAGAATGGCGGACCAGATTTCATCGCGGTCACCTGATGAATTTCAAGGCAGGCAGGACCCGATGGATGGCGACCAGCAGATACTGGCGTCGGCAGGGGTCTTGCGGTGGTCGGTTGACGGGGATGGGCTATGCCATCCCGATGCCGCCACCGCGAGCCGTTTCGGCGTGCGGGACGGCCAGCCGCTGCTTCGCTGGTTCCGCGGCGTGCACCGGATTTTTCGCAAGCCCGTCCTCCAGCTTGCCCGCGCCGTTCTGCGCATGGGCAGGGCCGAAGCGACGCTGACGCTGGAGGATCGTGAAGGCATCATGAGGAATATGCGTGTCGTCGCGCGCATCCGTCGTGACGGGGCGGGCCGGCCCGCGGCCGACCTGGTGATGATCGACGTCACGACCGAACATGCCGAAATCGGACGGCTGCGCCGCAGCACGGAAAATCTGCGCCTGATCGTCGAATATAATCCTCAGCTTCCCTGGCTGGCCGATCCCGACGGCCGGATCATCGACTTCACCGATCGCTGGCTGGAAAGTTCCGGCCTGGACCGGGAGGAGGCGGAGGGCAATGGCTGGCTGGCGGCGACGCATCCGGATGACATCGGCCCGCTGACCCACCGGATCACCCATTCGCTGACCACCGGCGAGCCCTTCGACGTGCGCGTGCGGCTCATGGTCAACGACCAGTATCGCTGGATGCGGGCGCAGGCCTATCCCCGGCGCGACGAGGAAGGCCGGATCATCCGCTGGTACGGCTATACCGAGGACATCCATGAAAGCGTGCTGATCGAGGAGCAGATACGCTGGAACGCCGAGCATGATTCGCTGACGCAGCTGCCCAACCGGGCGATGTTCAACGCCTGCCTGGACAAGGCGCTGGCGAGCGCCATGACCGACTTCAAGAAGGTCGGCGTCTTCCTGCTCGACATCGACAATTTCAAGGACGTCAACGACCTGATGGGCCATCATGCCGGTGACGAGCTGTTGAAGAGCTTTGCCTCCCGCCTCAAGGAAATCTTCGCCGGCGACGGGGTGGTGGCGCGGCTGGGCGGCGACGAGTTCGCCATATTGATCGAGAATGTCGAAAGCCGGCAGCAGCTTGCCGATCTCGCCAATCGCGTCCTCACCATTCGGGAGACGCTGTTCGCCGCCGGGCGCTCGCTCGAATGCCGCGGCAGCATCGGCGTGGCCGCATTCCCCGAGGATGGCCGGGTCGCGACGGAACTGCTGCGCCATGCCGACCTGGCGCTTTATCGCGCCAAGTCGCTGGGCCGGGGGCGCATGCAGATGTTCGAGCAGTCGCTGCTGGAGGATATGCAGGAGCGCGTGGCCATGATCAACCGGGCGCGGACCGCCGTGCGCGACGGCACGATCATCAGCTATTATCAGCCCAAGGTGTCGTTGCAGACGGGCGAACTGGTCGGGTTCGAAGCGCTGCTGCGGTGGCGCGACAGTTGCGGCACCATCCGCTCGCCCGCCGAAATCTACGCGGCGTTCGACGATCATGACGTCGCCGACATGATCGGCCAGACGATGACCAGCCAGGTGTTCGCCGACATGGCCGCATGGCGCGCGCGCGGGCTGACGCTGGGGCATGTCGCCATCAACGTGTCCTCGGCCGAATTGCGGCGGGAACGCTTTGCCGGACGCTTGATCGAGACCATGGACCGCTTCTCCATCGCGCCCGATTCCATAGAGATCGAGATCACCGAAGGAGTGTTCCTGGGCGCGGGGTCGGATACGGTGCGCCGTTCCATCGACGAACTGCACATGTGCAACATCCCGCTGGCGCTGGACGATTTCGGGACCGGCTTCGCCTCGCTTTCCCATTTGCGGTCGCTGCCCGTCAGCACGCTGAAGATCGACCGTTCCTTCGTCAGCGGCGTGACGGCGCGCGAAAGCGACGCCGCCATCGTTTCCGCGCTGATCACGCTGGGCCGCGCGCTCAACATGAAGGTGGTGGCGGAAGGCGTCGAGGAAGCGGACCAGTCGGTCAAGCTGCGCGAACTGGGCTGCGACTATGCCCAGGGTTTCTATTTCGGCCGCCCCGCGCCGTCGGAGAATATTCCCGCGCTGATCCAGTCGTGGAGCGAGAATAGCGCCATCATCACCCTGAACCGGCGGGCCGCGCCCTGGCCTCCGCGCGGGATGCGCGGGGAAGGTCGCGCGGACTCGCTGACCGCCTGAGGGAAGACCAGATCCCGGTCAGATGAGGCGCAGGGACGTGGTGCGGCTTCAATCCGCTCGCCCCTGGAGCACGCTGCGCCAGATCGGACGCGGGTCGCGTGCTCCAGCTTTCTGTTGTCCGATCCTTTCAGGCGGAAAACCGGTTCCAACCCGTCGACAGGCTCAGGGCAGCTTTTCCGCACGATTGGCTCTAGCCGTTGACGATGGTGCCCCCATTGGGATGCAGCACCTGCCCCGACATGTAGCTGGCGTCATCGCAGGCGAGGAAAAGGAACGACGGGGCGACTTCATTGGGCTGGCCCGGCCTGCCCATGGGCGTGCTTTCCCCGAAATGCTCCAGCTTTTCCGGACTTGCCCCGCCGCTGGGGTTGAGCGGGGTCCAGATCGGCCCCGGCGCGACGGCGTTCACCCTGATGCCGTCGCCCACCAGATTTTCGGACAGCGACCGGGTGAAGGCGGTGATCGCCCCCTTGGTGCTGGAATAGTCGAGCAGTTCCTTCGACCCCTGATACATGGTGACGGAGGTGCAGTTGACGATCGCCGCCCCGCGCTTCAGATGCGGCCGCACCGCCTGCGTCAGGAAGAACATGGCGAAGATGTTGGTCTGGAAGGTGCGGCGGAGCTGTTCCTCGCTGATGTCGGTGATGTCGCTGTCGGGATGCTGCTCGCCCGCATTGTTGACGAGGATGTCGATCCGCCCGAACTGCTCCACCACCTGCGCCACGGCCCGCTGGCAGAAGTCCCGGTCGCCCAGGTCGCCCGCGATCGTGAGCGCCCGCCGCCCTTCCGCCCGGACGATCCCGGCGGTCTTTTCCGCGTCGTCATGTTCGCAGAGGTAGAAGATCGCGACATCGGCCCCTTCGCGGGCATAGAGCGCCGCGACCGCCCGCCCGATTCCGCTGTCGGCGCCGGTGACGATCGCCACCTTGCCCGCCAGCCGGCCGGAGCCGGGATAGCGCGGTTCCCATTCGGGCTTGGGCTCCAGCCGGCTTTCATGGCCGGGCAGGCCATCCTCATGGATCATCCCTTCGGTATCGGGCATCGCAAATCTCCTTTCCCCGAAGAACACATTGCCTGCTGGGGAGTTCATTGGCTGGAGCCCGGTTCGGCGCGTGGATGGGGCGGATGGAGACATGCGATGGTTCTGAAAGCCCTGGCCCTCAACTGCACCCTCAAGGCGGGGGACGGCGAATCCAGCTCGACCGACGCGATGATCGCGGTGCTGGCGAAGGCCCTTGCCGCCCATGATGTCGAACTCACCGGCACGGTGCGGGTCGCGGCGCTCGACATCAGGCCGGGCGTGACGTCCGATGAAGGAGAGGGCGACGCCTGGCCGGCGTTGCGCCGCAGGATATTGGACCATGACATAGTGATCTTCGGCGGCCCGATCTGGCTGGGGCAGATCAGCAGCGTCGCCAAGCGGGTGCTGGAACGCATGGACGCCTTTCTGGGCGAAACCGATGACCGGGGCCGCATGCCGAGCTATGGCAAGGTTGCGGTCGCGGCGATTGTCGGCAATGAAGACGGGGCGCATTTTTCGACCGCGCAATGGTTTCAGGCGCTGAACGATGTCGGCTGGACGGTTCCGGCCACGGCCGCCTGCTATTGGGTGGGGGAAGCCATGGGCTCGATCGATTTCAAGGATCTGGGGCAGGTGCCGGAGAAGGTGGAGAAGACCGCGAAGATGGTGGCGGGCAATGCGGCGCATCTGGCCGGCCTGCTCCGGTCCTCCCCCTATCCGGGCTGAACCCAGGTGGCGAAAACCGGCCGCGTCGCGCATATCCGGGAAAATATCGTCCTTTACGGCGCGCTGCTGGCCAATATCGGCATTGCGGTCGCCAAGTTCGTCGCCTCGGCCCTGACCGGCTCCTCCTCCATGCTGACGGAGGGGGTGCATTCGATGGTCGACAGCGGCAACCAGTTGCTGCTGCTCTATGGTCAGGCCAGGGCGAAGAAGCCCGCCGACGCCGCCCATCCCTTCGGCTATGGGCGGGAGCTGTATTTCTGGGCCTTCGTCGTCGCTATCCTGATCTTCGCGGTCGGCGCGGGCGTATCCATTTATGAAGGCTGGCTCCATATCCGGCAGCCGGAGCCGCTGCGCGACCCCGCCGTCAACTACATCGTCCTGGCCATCGCCTTCCTGATGGAGGGCGCATCCTGGACCATCGCCGTGCGGGAATTCGGACGCAAACGCGGCCCCAGCAGTTGGTGGCAATCGATCCGCCGGTCGAAGGACCCCGCCGGCTTCATCGTCCTGTTCGAGGACAGCGCCGCGCTGATCGGGCTGATCGTGGCGGCCATCGGCGTCTGGGCCAGCCATTATTTCGGCAATGCGCGGCTGGACGGCGTCGCCTCCATCGTCATTGGGCTGGTGCTGGGCGCGGTGGCGGTGCTGCTGGCGCGGGAGGCCAAGGGCCTGCTGATCGGGGAGAGCGCCGACCGGGCCATCATCGACGCGGTCTGGGCGCTGCTCGACCGGCGGCCGGAAATCACCGCCGTCAATCACATCCGCACCATCCACACCGCGCCCGACGCGGTGTTCGTGGCGATCAGCGCCGATTTCGCCGACGATCTGCGCATGGGCCGGGCCGAAAGCCTGATCGAGGAGATGGAAAGCGAGATGAAGCGGGCGATTCCCGAACTCACCTCCATCTATATCCGTCCGGAAAAGCGGGAGGACGCCCTGGTCCAGCCGCGCGCTTCCGCCTGACGGCCGGCCCGCCCCGCCTGTTCGCGGCCTTCCACGTCCATATTCCGTCAATTGGCCCCTTGACCATCTGATGACGATCGTCATCTAACGCCGGTCGATCGATCCGGGAGGAAGGCCTTCATGCTGTCAGCGACTCTCGCCCGCCAAATGGGCACGCGGCAAATCCATTATGGATGGGCGGTGCTGGCCGCGACCTTCTTCACCATGCTGGTCGTCGCCGGGGCCGTGGGCGCGCCCGGCGTGTTCATCATCCCCCTGCAAAAGGAATTCGGCTGGAGTTCGGCGGATATTTCCGGGGCGCTGGCGATCCGTTTCCTGCTGTTCGGCGGGATGGGCCCGTTCGCCGCCGCCTTCATGAACCGCTTCGGCGTGCGGCGGATGATGCTGATCTCGCTGTCCATCATCGTCGGCGGGCTGCTGCTGTCGATGGGCATGACCCGATTGTGGCATCTCGTCCTGCTGTGGGGCGTCGTCATCGGCATCGGCACCGGGCTCACCGCCATGGTGCTGGGCGCCACCGTCGCCACGCGCTGGTTCGCGCACAGGCGCGGGCTGGTCATGGGGCTGCTGTCGGCCAGCACCGCCACGGGTCAGCTGGCTTTCCTGCCGCTGCTCGCCGCGCTGACGGAGCGGTTCGGCTGGCGCGCCTCGGTCCTGCTGGTGTGCGGCGCGATCCTGCTGGCGGCGATGGTCGTGCTGCTGCTGATGCGCGACCGCCCCGCCGACCTCGGCCTGCCGCCCTATGGCGAGAGCGAGGTGCATCCCGCCCCGCCGCAGCCCGCCAGCTTCGGCGCCCTGCTGATGAGCCCGCTCCGCATCTTGGCCGATGCCGCGCGGGTGCCCAGCTTCTGGATATTGTTCTTTTCCTTCTACATCTGCGGCGCCAGCACCAACGGCCTGGTCCAGACGCATTTCATCGCGCTTTGCGGCGACTATGGGCTGGCGGCGGTGGGCGCGGCGTCGATGCTGGCGATGATGGGGCTGTTCGATTTCGCGGGCACGCTGGCGTCGGGCTGGCTGTCGGACCGGTTCGACAATCGCTGGCTGCTGTTCTGGTATTATGGGCTGCGCGGCCTTTCGCTGCTCTATCTGCCGTTCAGCGACTTCTCGCTCTACAGCCTGTCGGTCTTCGCGATGTTCTACGGCCTGGACTGGGTCGCGACCGTGCCGCCGACGGTCAAGCTCACGGCGCAGCGTTTCGGACCGGAGCGGGCCAATGTCGTGTTCGGCTGGATCTTCGCCGGGCATCAGCTCGGCGCGGCGAGCGCGGCGCTGGCGGGCGGCCTTTCCCGCACCGTCTGGCAAAGCTATATGCCCGCCTTCGTCGCGGCGGGGATATTGTGCCTGATCGGCGCGGGGCTGGTGCTGCTGATCAATCGCGGGCGGAGCAAGACCTTCGTCCTCGCCTGACCGGCTGTATGGAGAGGCTTGGATGCTGCAAGGAAAAATCGCCCTCGTCACCGGAGCCGGACGCGGCCTGGGGCGCGAGATCGCGCTGGGCCTGGCCGGGGCCGGCGCGCATGTCCTGCTCCATGGCCGGAATGTCCCGCAGCTTGAGGCGACCGCCGCCGCCATCGCCGCCTCGGGCGGGACGAGCGCGCCGCTGATCTTCGACCTGGAGGATGGCGAAGCGCTGCGGGCGGCGCTCAGCCCCTGCGGCCCCATCGACATATTGGTCAACAATGCCGGCCATCGCGACCGCAGACCGATTGGAGCGCTGGACCGGCCCGCGGTGCGGCAGATGCTGGAGGTCAATCTGGTCGCGCCCTTCGACCTCGCCCGCACCATCGCGGCCGGGATGAAGGAGGGCGGGCGGATCGTCAACGTCACGTCCATCGCGGGCCAGATCGCCCGGTCCGGCGACGCGGCCTACACCATGGCGAAGGGCGGGCTGGACGCGCTGACGCGGGCGCTGGCGGCGGAACTGGGCAGTCGCGGCATCACCGTGAACGCCGTCGCCCCCGGCTATTTCGCGACCGAGGCCAATGGGGAGATGACCGCCGACCCCGCCATAGCGGATCACCTCGCCCGCCGCACATCGCTGGGGCGATGGGGCCGGCCGCAGGAGATTGTCGGCCCGGTCCTGTTCCTGGCGTCGGACGCGGCATCCTACGTCACCGGACAGGTGTTGGCGGTGGACGGCGGCTACACCGCCCACTTCTGAAGCGATTCAGGCAGCCAACCCCCGCATCCGCAGCAGCGCGTCGACCTCCGGCGCGCGCCCGGCGAAGGCCCGGAAATTCTCGGCGGCGGGGCGGCTCGCCCCGGCGGCCAGGATTTCGCGCCGGAAAGCGGTCGCCCCGCCGCCCGGAATGTCGGCATGGGCGAAAATCTCGAACGCATCGGCCGACAGCAGTTCCGCCCAGAGATAGGAATAATAGCCCGCCGCATAGCCGCCCGCGAAGATATGGCTGAACGCATGGGCAAAGCGGTTCCATTCCGGCGGATGCACCACGGCCACCGCCTTGCGCACCTGATCCAGCACGGCGTTGACCCGCGCGCCCTGTGCCGGGTCATAGTCGCGGTGGAGCAGCAGGTCGAAGGTCGCGAATTCGATCTGCCGCAATATGGCAAGGCCCGCCTGAAACTGGCGCGCCGCCAGCAGCCGGTCGAACATCGCCTGCGGCAGCGGCTCGCCGCTGTCGACATGGCCTGACAGCCCGATCAGCGTGTCCCCGTCCCAGGCGAAATTCTCCATGAACTGGCTGGGCAGTTCCACCGCGTCCCATTCCACGCCGCTGATGCCGCCGATCGACGGCAGGTCCACCTCGGTCAGCAGGTGATGCAGCACATGGCCGAATTCGTGGAACAGCGTCACCACGTCATTATGCGTCGCCAGCGAAGGCCGGTCGCCCGCGGGCGGCGCGAAATTGGTGGTGAGGTAGGCGATGGGCAGATGCAGCCGGTCAGCGTCGCGGAAGCGCGAACGGCACACGTCCATCCACGCCCCGCCCCTTTTGCCCGCCCGCGCGAACAGGTCGAGATAGACGCCCGCCACCACGCTGTCGTCCGCGTCCAGCACGTCGTAGAACAGCACGTCCGGATGCCAGGTCGGCACGCCCTGCCGGGCGACGAGGCGGACGCCGAACAGCCTCTCGATCAGCGCCTGCGTTCCCGCAAGCACGCGGGGCAGGGGAAAATAGGCCTTCAGCGCCTCCTGATCCACGCCATGCAGCGTGCGGCGCATTGCTTCGGCCACATAGGAAAGGTCCCATGGCTGCACATCGTCCAGCCCCAGATGCTCGGCCGCGAAGGCGCGCGCCTCCGCCAGTTCCCGTTCCCCGACCGGCCGCGCCCGCTTGGCGAGGTCGGCCAGGAATGCCAGCGCCTCGTCGGCGTCGGCCGCCATCTTGGTTTCCAGCGAATGGGCGGCGGAATCGGCAAAGCCCAATATCTGCGCGGCTTCATGACGCAGCGCCATGATCGCGTCGATCCGTTCGCTATTGTCGTGGCTCCTGTCCTCCGCCTGATCGGAGGCGCGGCTGTTGTAGGCGCGATAGACCCGCTCCCGCAGCGCCCGGTCCTGCGCATGATAGAGGATCGCCAGCACGCTCGGCTGGCGCAGCGTGATCAGCCAGCCGGTCAGCCCCTTTTCCTGCGCATAGGCGGCCAGTATCGCCCGGTCGCTGTCGGGAACGCCCGCCAGCGCCGCCTCGTCGGTGACATGCTCGCTCCAGGCTTCGGTGGCGTCGAGCACCGCATTGCCGAATTTGGTGCTGAGGTCGCTCAACTCCACGCCGATGTCCAGGAAACGCTGCCGCGCCTCCCCCTCCAGCGCGACGCCCGCCAGGCGGAAGCCGCGCAGGGCAAGATCGACCGCGCGCCGGGCGGCAGGGGGCAGGCTGGCGAAATCCGACCGGGCGGCGAGGCGGGCGACGGCATCGTGATGGGCCCGGTTCTGGCCCGCCTCCATCAGATAGGCGGTCATCAGCGCCTGCGCTGCGGCGTGCGCTTCCCGCAATTCGGGCGTGTCGGCGACGGAGGCGAGATGCCCCACCGGCGACCAGACCCGCGACAGCAGGAAATCGGCGCGCTCGGCGGCCAGGATGACCGCGTCGAAATCATCCTTCCCGCTGGCGGTGATCCCTTCGATGGCCGCGCGATGGGCCGCGATCGCTTCCTCCATGGCGGGGACGACATGGGCAGGCCGGATGGCGGCGAAATCGGGCAGGTCGCTGTCGGCAAGGAGGGGATTGGCGGTGGTCATGGCTACTCGTGGCTTGCGGGCCTCCGTGGCAGGAGGAACAGCCTTTAATTGGGCGCGGGCGAGCGGCTGTTCAAGCGTTTCCGGTCAGGCGAGCGTCAGATAGATTTCCGCTTCGATGACCCAGTCCGCGCCGACCTGCCGCCATTTGGCGCTGTAGGTGCCGGATGCGAGGGGACAGTCCGAACCGGCGGTCACGCCCTGCCATCGGCCATGCTCCATCGCGATGGGTTCGACCGGCGAGACGACGACATTCTCCGGCGTGCGGGTGTAGACGGTGCGCTCCGCTGCCGTGAATTCCCGCTTCCACGCCTGAAGCTGCGCCTTGCGGCCGGAGATCACCGCGCTGTCCGATCCGGTGACGAGCATGGCCTGGGGCGCGAGCAGGGGGCCGATGGCGTTCAGGTCCGCCTCCGCCAGGGCGCGGTTGAAATCGGCGCGGCGCATGCGGATGGCAAGGTCGGGGGATGTCGTCATCGGGCGGCTTTAGGATTCTTGACCGGAAATGGCCAGTTTAAGACATTCCCCTCCCGCCTGCGGGAGGGGGAATGTCCTGATTCCCCCCCCACCCCCGAAAAGCCGCTCAAATCCGCATCTGGTTCATCAGTCCCAGCGTCGCGGCATAATAGTCCTGATCGGCGGCGGCGGCCGGCAGGTTGCGGTTCAGCAGGCGTCCGGCGATGGCGGTGGCGCCGGCGGAGAGCGCATAGGGCGCGGTTTCGCCCGTGACCACATTCACCCAGGCGGGCAGCGGCTTGCCCGCGCGCACGAGGGCGAGCCAATAGCGCGCGATCGAGTCGCAAGCGCTCCGCCGCCCGCTCATCAGGCAGTAGAGCGGCACGCGGATGCCTTCGAAGCCGAAGACCGGATCGCGTCCCTCCGCCGGTTCGACCACGCCCTTGCCCTTGATGTCGAGCCAGTCGGCGGGAAGGCCGGAGGGGCCGAAGCGCGCGGCCTTCAGGATCTTCAGCCCATCGGCGGCCAACGGACCCCAGACGCGCGGTTCCAGCCGGGCGAAGGCGTCGATCGCCGGCCAGACATAATAAGAGGGGTTGACGATCACCCGATCCGCCTTGGCGAAGCCGACAAGGCCGGGCAGCAGCAGGGTGAAGCCGTGGCGCTGCACGATCAGCTTCTGCGCGACCGCGCCCCGGACCGCTGCCGACTGCTGGAGATAATCCGCCTTGCCCCAGCGGCGGCCCGCCATCAGCAGCGCCCAGGCGATCAGCAGGTCGCCGTCGGTCGCATTGTTGGGATCGGCCACCGGATCGGGGCGGCCGGGCGTGTAGCGCCAGCTATGCAGCGCCATGTCCTTGCGCAACAGCGTCTGGGCGGTCCAGCGCGCCATGACGTCGAAGGCCGCGCTGTCGCCCGCCGCCTGCGCCAGCGCCATGCCATAGCCCTGACCCTCGCTATGGCTGACGCCGCCATTGCCATTGTCGACGATCCGGCCTTCTGGCGCCAGGAAGCGGGCCTTGTAGCCCTGCCAGAGCGCGGGATCGAGCATCAGGCCATCCATGGACTTGGCGGAGGACTTGGCGCGGGCGCAGCCGGTCGTCAGGGCAAAGGCGAGGGCGGTCAGGACCGTCCGCCGTTCAAATCCCATGACGCAGTTCGATATGCCCGCCCTGGCTGCGTGAAATCCGGGTGCTGAGCCGTTCGCCGCTGCCCATCTGCCGGAACCATGCGTCATAGGCTCCCTCCAGGATGAAGGGGGCGACTCCGGCCCATATGCCGTCGGCATCGCCCTCCAGCCTTTCGGGCAGGCCGTCATGGAAGATGTCGATTCCTTCATCGTCCAGTTCGAATCGGACGCTGCCCCAATGCAGCCTGTCCCAGACCATGTTGCCGTGCTGGGTCAGCCTGTCCATATCCTTGGCATTGACGATCGGATGGCTTTTGGCAAGCCGCGCGCCGACCGCGCGGAAAAAGCCCTGCATCTGTTCCGCCGTGGCGGCGGAGGCGATTTCGCCGAGGATCAGGCTGACGAAGCGCTGGGCGGCCTCCCCGCCGGATGCGAGCATGGCGATGTCCTGATTGCCCGCCATCGGGAAATCCTTCACGAACAACATCAATTGCCTCCGATATTCTGCTTGAGCCCGATCAGTGTCTTGAACTCCTTATATTCACCGAAAGTGTTGATATTCAGTTCCCCGCCCAGCCGCGTGTTCGGGCTGACCCGATAGGAAATCGCGCCGGCCGCCGACAGGCCGAAGCCGGTCTTGCTGATGCTGTCGTAACGGGAACGGACGTCGCTGTTCTGGCTCTTGAGGAAATCCAGCACGCCCTGCGCGCCCGGCTCCGTCGGATAGACGGGCTCACCCTGCTGATCGTAGCTCTGATAGCCGGGCGCGACGCTGGCCTGGATGCTCATCGGGCCGTCATTCGTCCAGTAACGGATCGGGAAATTGACGCTGAGGAAGCTCTGCGGGCTGAAATAGCCGCCATGGCCGTAGGTGAAGTAATTCTGGTTGTTGTCGTAATTCTGGTAATTGACGTTGAAGCCCACGGAAACGCCCGAGCGCGCATTCTGCCACGCCCGCAAATAGCCGCCGGCATTGATCTCCACGCTGTCATTGTCGCGCACCGCCGTGCCGTCATAATGATAGAAGGAGCCGTCGGCATAGACGCCATTGCCGTTGCGGTCATAGGACAGGGACAGGCCGCCGCCGCTCTTCATCACAGCGCCCCAGAAGGCGCCGGTGCGTGGGTCGTCCGTGCCCGCATAGGCGATGATGCTGTCGGTCACGGGCTTGCGGTCGGCCCAGATGCGGGCGGTGGCGTTGGTGGACAGGCGGGGCGCCACCTCGATCCTGCCGGTGACATGCTCCTTGGGGAAACCCAGCGGCGTGACGCCCGCTTCCAGCTTCAGCAGCTTGCTGACATAGCTGGCGGTGACGGCGACGCCTGACTGATGCTGCGTTTCGGCGCTGGTGAGCTGGGACGGCTGCTCGTCCACGATCCCCTGCGCCTCGGGCGTGGCGTTGGTGCCGAAGCGGGCGAGGCCCGACCCGGTCGGGCGGCCCGAATCCAGCACGACCGCCGTCGCCTTGACGCCGACCCGGCCCCCCGCGACGGGGGCGGAGAGGGAAGCGCTGCCAGTCATTTCGCGCAATTTGCTGAGGCCCGTTTCGCCCGAGCGCGACCGATAGCCTGTGTCGACGTCGACGCGCGGGCCGCTTTCGTCGGCCGATTGCTGCAATTGCTGGTCGATCTCCGCCAGCACCGGATCGGCGGGGACGTTCGTTACGCCGCTGTTCCGATCGGCATAGGCCTGATCGGCATAGACCGGGTTGCCGTAGGAAGGCGCCGGGGCCGCCATTCCGGGAAAGCCGGCGGGGGCAGCATAGCCCGGCGCGGGCGGGTAGGCGGGCATGGCAGCCGGGGCGGGCACGCCAAAGCCTGACCCCACGGGCGGCTGAGGGGCAAAGCCCATGGGCGGCGCATAGGGCGCCGACAGGGCCGTGGGATTGCTGCCGAGCGCGAACGGATTGACCGGCTGCGGCGCGGCCATGGCGCGGAAGGGGTTGGCCGATTGGGGCGCCGCCGCGAAGGGATTGCCGTTCGCCATGACGGCGCCGGGCGCCATGCCGGTTTCGCGCATGTAGAGCGCACGGGCGGTCTTGAGGTAACGCGCCGCGTCCCCGTCATTGCCGCGCGTGCGGGCCATGCGCGCGGCCGCCATATAGACCCGGTAATCGGCCGGATGCATCTGGATCGCCTGCTGGGTGACGGCGCGCGCCGTTTCCATGTCGCCCGATGCGCTGGCCGTGTCGATCAGGCCCACCATCGCGTCGCGATCCGCCGGCTTCTGCGCCAGCAGCATGCGGAAGGTCTGCGCCGCCTGCGCGTTGAGGCCGCCCGACTGGTACAGCCGCGCCAGGGCGGAAAGGATTTCCTCATTGCCCGGCGCATCGTTCCACGCCGCCTGCAACAGGTCGAAGGCGGGGGCGAACTGGCCCGCCTGCCGCATCCGGTCCGCCTGCGCGGCGGCCAGCGTCGCCTTCAGATTGCCGAGGCTGCGTTGGCCCTGAAGCGAGGGGCCGGCCAGCGCCGATGCCTTCTGCACGGCGCTCATGGCGAGGCCATCCTGCCCGGTCTGCGCCAGCACGCGCACCGCCGCGTCATAGGCGCCCGCGTCATTGGCGGGGGCGTCCAGCGCCTGCGCCGCCAGCTGGCCCGCGCCGCGCGCATCGCCCAGTTCCAGCATGCCCTGCGCCAGCGCGCCCATGCGGTCAGCGGACAGGCCGCGCATCTCCGACGCCTGGCGCAACATGGCGAGCCCCTGGCCCTGCGCGCCCCGCGCCCCTGCGGCCTTCGCCTGCGCGATGGTGGCGGATATGCCGAGGCCGGCGATGAAATTGCGCATCTCCGCCGTGCGCTGCCCTTCCGGGATGCGCGCGGCGACGGCCTGCGCATCGCCGGTGCGGCCCGCCCGGTCGAGGATCAGCGCGGCGGCGTAGAGCGGTTCGGCCTTTTCCGAATAGGAAAGCTGGCGGACGAGCGCGTCCTGCTCCGCCACGCGGCCCTGCTGCTGGAGCAGCCCGGCAAGGTCGTAGGCGACCCAGGGGTCGTCGGGCGCATTGCCCATGGCGGCGCGCAGCAACTGTTCGGCGCGGGCGGCGTCGCCCGCGTCCAGGGCGGCGCGCGCCTCGTTGCGGGTGGCGCTGGCCTGGGCGGTGGCGGCTCCAGCGCCGGCCTTGCCCAATTGGCGATAGAGTTCGGCCGCCTCATTATAGCGGCCCTGCCGTTCATAGACGCTGGCCAGCACCGACACGGCAGGCCCCTTGTCGCGGAAGTCCGACTGGGTGAGCGCCGTGGCGATCCGCTCCGCCTGCGCCAGATCGCCCTTGTCGAGCGCCGTCCGGGCAGAGTCGAGATCGGCATAGAAGCGGGCGGACTGCAACGCCTCCGCCCATTTGCCCGCGCCGCCGATGCGCGAGGCGCGGGTCAGCAGGTCGCGGGCCTGCGCGAATTCGGACTTGCGCAGCCGCACGATCCCCATGCCGCCCAGCGCGTCCGCGTCGTTGGGATTGGCGGAAAGCGCTGCGCGGAATCGGGCGGCCGCGGCATCGAGCTGTCCGGCCTCCAGCGCGCGGAAGCCGGCGGCACGGGCGTCGCCGCCCCGGTCCGTACGGGTGGGGCGCGCGGTCGCGGTGCGCGCCGGGGCCTGCGCCGCCGCCTGGGCGGGAGGGGCAGGGCGGGCGGCTTGCGCAGGCTGCGGCCTCGCCGCGGCCTTGGGCTGGGGCGCATTGCCGGCAAGGCCGCGCCGCGCTTCGGCATTGGCGGGATCGATGGCCAGCACCCGGTTATAGGCCTGTCGCGCCAGGTCGCCGCGTCCCTTGGACTGCCAGTAGCGCGCCTGCTTGAGCAGCGGGGCGACACCCTGCACCTCCGCCTGCGCCAGGGGCATCGTCGCGATGGCCAGCAGCGGCAGGCCGAGGATGGAGATCGTCTTCTTCATGATCATTTCACCGCTTCGAGGCGCTTGGTTTCCTGCCGCTTGAACAGCAGATAGACCGGTGCGGAGATGAGGAAGGCGACCAGCAGGCCACCCAGGGCGATCAGGAACGGCCGCTGGCTCATCCAATAGGCGATCTTCATCCAGACCGGCAGCGATCCGACCCAATAGCCGTCGCCCACCGCAAAGCTCGCCATGCCTTCGCCGTCCACCACCGAAAGATCGCCCTGCACCTGCGCGTTGATCCTGGTGTCGTTGAGGCCGTTGACCAGCGCCGGCAGCGCTTCGGGATCGCTGGCCAGCAGCGCGACGACGCTGCGGCCGGTGTCGAAGGGCGACTGGAAGCCGACGATGCCGCTGAAGCTGTCGGACCCGGAGAAGAAGCCGTCGACCGTGCCGCTGTCGCTGCGCTCATAGGGGGAGAAGAGGTCGAAGGCCCGTTCCACCGGCGTGCGTTCGGTGACGCGCAGCCGGCCGTCCTGGTAAAAGACGGGCGCGCCGGAAAAGAGCGATTCCGACTGGGCGATCTGGACCGGGCCGATGACCAATATGTCCTTGCCCGCCATGCGCGCGGCATCGACCGACCGGGTGACGCTGGCCCGGATCGCGGGTGCGCCGGTCGCGTCCCCGAAACGGCCCATGACGTTCAGGAAGGCCTCCACCACGGCGGCCGTCGGATCGCCGGGCAGCAGGACGACCGTCTCCGCCATGTCGGGCCGCACGGTGAAGGGATAGCCCCCGCCCGCGAAGCTCGCCAGATTGGGCATGTGCAGCGCATGATAGGCGTGGCTGAGGTCGATCGAGCTTTCCGGCAAGATGCTGACGCGCACATTGTCGGGCAGCATCCCCTCGCAGCGCTGCTTGGACTGAACCAGCAGATTATAGTCGAACACCAGCGAGTTCTGGCCGAACAGGTCGTAGCGCGGCAGCACGACGTCGGCGCGCGACGTATAGGCCGTGGGCCGTCCGCCGCCGAACCATTTGTCCCACCAATGTTCGCCGGTCAGCGGCAGGGTGGTCAGATATTGGCCGTTCATCGACAGGTCGAGGCGCGAGCGGGACTTGTCCAGCCAGGGGGCGGACGGATAGCGGTAGCGCAGGTCGAGCTTGGCCCCCTGGCGCGGCCAGAAGAACAGGTCGGGCGCGACATGGAAACCGGCGCTGAGCGGGCCGGGCGGCAGGCCGATGCCCTGCAGGGCATAGCGCGGCACGATCTCGCCCAGGCGCACCGGCCGGTCGGTCCGCAGCCAGCGCGGCGCGGAATAGCGGGGGAAGGAGGGCAGGCGCACACCGTCCAGCGACGCGCTCGCCCCGCCCAGCATGCCCCGTCCGATGGCGAGCGCCGCGGCGGCCTGCTTCAACTGCTTCTCGTCGCTGCCGCTGACGACCAGCAACTGGCCTTCGCTGTCCACCGGATTGGTGATGATGGTGGCGGCGGGACCGGCGGGAAGGGTGATGCCGGGGATGCGGCGGCCCGGCGTCACGAACAGCACGGCGTTGCCGGCGGGGATCTGGCCAAAGCTGGGCTTGAAGGAATAGCCGCGATAGCTGGCCATGCCGCCGAACCAGGATGCGGTGCTGGCCGCCGCCTCCAGCTCGCCATTGGTGGGCTTGCCCGCGAAGACGAAGGGCAGTTTCAGCGCCACATTGTCGTTGCGGTCGAAAAAGGGCGCGGGCAGGCGCGCGAGGTCGGGCCTCAGCGGCAGCGACTGGGTGGTGATGTTCAGCACCGACCGCGTGTTGCTGACATTGGCCCAGAGCGAGCTGTGGAAGGGGTCTTCGCAGTCGCGGGTGTAATGGCCGATGAAGCGCAGGTTGAGCGAATTGTCGCCCGGCAGGAACAGCGCCGGGTTGATCGGCACGGTCACCGTCTGCGTCGTGCCGTCCGAAGGCCGAAGCGGCAGGGCGTTGACCACTTCTCCGTTCAGCAGGACGACGATCTGGCTGAGGTCGCCCAGCAGCGAGGGCGAGAAGTTGAAGGCCAGGGTCAGAGAGGCGCCGGTCACGACCTGGTTGCTGCGCAGGCCGAAGGGAATGCCATATTCGCCGCGCGTTCCGGCGAGGCGGATGGGGTTCTTGACCTGCAGGTCCTTGAGCAGCAGCCGCTGCGGCTTGCCGCCCGCCGCCGGGACCGGCGTGGCCGCGGCGGGAGTGCTCGCCGGCACGGCGGGAACCGCATTGGCCGAAGTGGTGGCGAGCGCCCCGGCGGCCGCTGCGGCGGCCATGGCGCGCATCGCCTTCTTCCGGCGGCGCGGCAGGCGCCATATGTCGATGATCGTGTCGATGCCCACGCTGAAAATATCCCTGATGGATTTGAGGCCGGCGACCGGCGCCAGCGGCTTGTCCGATTGCCACGCATCGGCGCGGCCCATGACGGCGCGCACCAGATGACGGGCATGCACCATGTCGAGCGGCTGGAAGCGCAGCTTGGCCCGGCCGTTATCCAGGCGAACCGTGTCGACCGGAATGGTCAGCGTCTCGTCGCCCATCGGCAGCGAGATGTCCGTGACCTTGCGCCCCTGGAGCGCGAAACCGTCCGGCAGCTCCGCCGCCAGCCCGCCCAATGAAATGTCCACGGTCGTCCCGTCCGCGACATAGCCGTCGTCGAAATAGAGCGTCACGGGCATTTGCGCGGTGATGCGGATATTCTCGCGCACCTGCCGCTGTTCCCGTGCGACCGAAATCGCCGCGATCAGGATCAGCAGGCTGAAGCTCGCCCATGCGGTGTTCAGCAGCACCGTGTCCCACTGAGCGTCGAACAGGAGGGGGAAGTTCAGCTTCACGAAGCCGAAGATCACGCCGAACACCAGCAGCAGCGCGGTGATGACATGCGGCCGCACCGTGGTGCCGTCGAAATAGGTCTGGTCCAGCAGGCCGCCCTTGTCGGTCACGTTGAACTTGCCCTTGCGCGGGTTCAGCAGCGTGAACAGCGTCGGCTTCACCAGATGGAAGGCGAGCAGCGTTTCGTAGATCTCGCCCCAGAAGGGCCGCCGGTCGCCGCCCTGGATGCGCTCGCTCGACATGGTGGAGATGAACAGGTGCGGCAGCGCATAGGCGAAGATCAGCGCGGCCGACGCATGGATGATGTTCTGTCCGCCGATCAGATAGGCGAGCGGCGACGTCAGGAACACGATGCGCGGCAGCGGAAACTGGAAATGCAGCATCGCGTTCAGGTAGCAAAGCCGCTGGTGCCAGTTCAGGCCCGGCCCGAACAGCGGATTGTCGATCCGCATGATCTGCGTCATGCCGCGCGCCCAGCGGATGCGCTGGCCGACATGCAGCACCAGCCGCTCGGTCGCGAGGCCCGCCGACAGGCGGATGCCGATATAGGCGGTGTTCCAGCCCATGCGCTGCAGTTTCAGCGCGGTATGCGCGTCCTCCGTCACCGTCTCGCCGGCAAAGCCGTTGGTCTGCTCCAGCGCGGATCGGCGGATGACCGCGCACGACCCGCAGAAGAAGGTCGCGTTCCACAGGTCGTTGCCCTTCTGCACCGCGCCGTAGAACAGGTCGCCTTCGCCCGGCAGTTCCTTCACATTGCCCAGGTTCCGCTGCACCGGATCGGGCGAATAGAAATGGTGCGGCGTCTGCATCAGCGCCAGCCGCGCGTCCTTCTGGAACCAGCCGACCGTCATCTGCAGGAAGGCGCGGGTGGGGACGTGGTCGCAGTCGAAGATCGCGATCAGTTCCCCGTCGGTCTTCTTCATCGCGGCGTTCAGATTGCCCGCCTTGGCGTGCAGATTGTCGGCCCGCGTCAGGTAGCCGCAGCCGGCCTGCCGCGCGAAGGCCCGGAATTCGGGGCGGCGGCCGTCGTCCAGGATATAGACGTGGAAGCGGTCGCGCGGATAATCCATGTCCATCGCCGCGAAAACCGTGTTCTGGACGATCGCCAGGCTCTCATTATAGGTGGGGATATAGACGTCGATGACCGGCCATTGATCGGGCTCACCCTCGATCTCCACGACCGGGCGGTCCAGCGGCCAGCTCGTCTGCAACAGGCCCAGGACCAGGATGACCCAGGCGTAGAGTTCCGCCAGATAAAGGCCGGTGCCCAGCAGGGCCGCGGGCAGGCTGTCGAAGTCCAGCGTGTGCGTCGTGCGCCAGAACAGATAGCGGGTGGATACCAGCAGCGACAATATGCCGATGGCGATGGTCGACCGCTTGCCGGGCGAACGGTTGAACAGGATCACGCCCGCCATGGTGGTCAGCGCGAATATCCACTGCGATTCCAGGTCGAGCGGCACCGTCACCACGACGATGACGACGGCAGCCACGAAGAGCCCCGCCGCAAGCCTGAGAAGGGCCTGCGGGGCGAGTTGGGAAGGGAGGGACATCAGGCGTCTCCTGTAACCTCGATGTTCGCCTCTCCCGGGGCGGGTTTCAGTCCGATGCGCTCTTCCACGGCGTCGGCGAACAGGCGCAGGTCCTGCAACGCGGCGCTCGGCGGCGCATATTTGCTGATGAGTTCGAACCGCGCGAGCGCTTCGTTGACGGCCTCGTCGCGGCGGATGGTGGCCAGCAACTGGTCCCCGAACAGGTCGCGGACGAAGCTGTGGCTGTGGCGCGACAGCTTCTGCCGGTCGTCCAGCTGGTTGAGGACGAAGACGGTGCGGTCCAGCTTCATCGCCGGGGCCGTCTCGCTCAGGCGGTTCAGCGTGGCGAGCGACGCGGCGGTGGGCAGAAGGGGACAGATATGCAGCACGCAGCGGGCCATCAGCAGTTCCAGCAGGTGCCGGTCCTCCGATGCGACGTCGACGATCCAGATATGGCCGGGATCGAACATCCGCTCGAACTCCCGGTCCACCCGCGCCGCGAAGGCGGCGGAGCGGCTCTGGCCATGGCCCTGCATGACGCTGACCCCGAAGGCCACCAGCGGTTCGTCGCCGCCCGCGCCCCATTCCGGCACGGCCTGCGCCGGCATGAAGCCGAAATGCATCTTCAGCGAATCCTGGAAGGTGCAGTCGAGCGCGTTGACCTCATAGCCTTTGCCGGCAAGGTGCAGGGCGAGCTGGGCCGCCAGGAAAGTCGTGCCGGTGCCCCCCTTGGGCGATTGAAGCAGGATGACGGCCATCAATCCAGCTCCGAGAAGCGGTTGAAGAATTCCTTGAGGTCGACATTGTTCTTCGGCGCCGCCCGCCGCTGGGGCGCGCCATATTGGGCGAAGATCTGATTCGGCGCGGCCTGGGGCTGCGATGTCCTGGCGGCGGGGGCGGGCCGTTCGTCCTGCTGGACCTGCCGGACGGGCAGCCGTGCGGCGTCATCGCCCACCACCTTCTGGTCGCCCAGCACGGCCGCGAAAATGGGCCATAATTCCGTTTCCGAGAACCGGTCCTCAAATTCGCGATAGGCGAAGTCCTTGCGGTTCAGCTTCTCCAGCAGTTTGCGAGCATCGCGGCGCATTGGCCCCCCATATGCGTGAACGGTAAGTAGTTTGTTGCTTATAGCTAATTTACTATATCTTTCTTAATAGAATGACAGTGGGATGCGACAAAAAACTGAAAGCTGATGTGGATCAAGAAAGATATGCCGATCGTTTCGCTAATAGACTGTTTCTGAACGGTATATGTCGGCAAATACATCCCGGCGGGCTTTTCCGTCATGCCTCATCCGTAACGATCCGGGGCAGCAAGGATCGGTTTTGTGCCAATGAGATACAGGTGCGGCTCGATTCATGGCATTTTTTCGACCTGAACCGGATTGGATTATAAAGGGAATATCATGATCGGGCGGCTGGCGGATAAAGGCCGGTCATTTCCCTTGCGACCCGGACAAGTGTTAAACAGGCTGGAATCACTGGCGCATCATCGCCGGATAGGCGACTTCATCAGGACCATATCATGAAGTGGTGGCCGATCCCGCAAGACGGGGATCGGGCTTTACTACAAACCCTCGGCCTCGACCCAATGGGCGCCAGTGATCTCCCGCGCCAGTTCCCAAACCTGGCGGCGGATGTCGGGAACGGCGACGATTTCCCAATGGGCGCCGCGGGTCATCGGGCCGACGACGAAAAGGCGGGGCTGGGCCGATCCGTCGCGGGCTATGGCATGGCATTGGCGGTCGACATCGATGCCGATCGCCAACGGATCGGGGCGGATGTCGCCCCGCGATGCCAGGCGACGCAGCAACGGATCGTCGGTGCGCCGCAGGTCGCCCAGCGGACCAGTGCAATTGACGACCCTGGCGAAGGCGACGGTCTCGCCCTCTTCCCGGCCACGACGACGCAGATGCACATGGATCGTGCCGCCCTCCGGAACGGCCTGCACGACTTTCGCGGCGCGGATTTCCAGCCGTCCTTCCGCCTGCATCGCCGCCAGCCGCTCCGCCACCTGCGGTGCGATGCGGTGGCGGTGCACGTCCCAATAGGGGCGCAGGTGGCGCAGGAAGCGGCTGCGCTCCTCCGCGCTGGCGGCCCGCCACATATCCTGGGTGAAGCGGCGAAGCTCATCCACGGCATTGCGCCAGCCGATTTCCGCGCTGCGTCTGCGCAGCGTCCGGACCAGCGCGGAAGCGGCGCCCTTCGGCCGGTCGCTGCGCGGCGCATAGGGGGGCGCCGGCGCATGGCTTTGCGGCGCCAGCCCACGGCGGGATAGGGCGACGATCCGCCCCCGGAACCCGGCACGATCCAGGCTGAGCGCGCAATCCACCGCCGTCAGCCCGCTGCCGAGCAGCAGCACCCGATCGCTGTCCTGCAAGCCCGCCGGGATGGTCGCCGCCCAGGGATCGTTCACATAGACGGCATTGTCGGGGCCGTCCCTGTCGCGCAATCCGGCAAAGGCGGGCAGGTCGTGCGGCGGCAGATTGCCGGGCGCCAGCGCCACGATGTCGGCTTCGATCCCGCCCCCGGAACGCAGGACGACGCATATGCCGTCGTCGCGCAGTTGCAGGTCGACGGCATCGCCGTTCAATATGGTCAGCCTGTCCGCGGCCTGCCCCCGCACCTCGTCCAGCATGGCGCTGAGATAGGCGCCATAGTCGCGCCGGGTGGCGAAGCTGCCTTCCTGGCCCAGTCCCTGCTGCTTCAGCCAGTCGGTGAAATGATGGGGGCTGTCGGGCAGGGCGCTCATATTGGCGGCGCGCACGTTGAGAACATGGCCGGCATGCGCCGCTCCATAGGCGAGGCCCCGGCCCATCCGTTCTTCATGGCGTTCCACCATCGTCACACGCAACGCACCATGACGAAGCAGGTTGATGGCGAGCAGCGTGCCGCTGAACCCTCCTCCGATAATGGCGGCGTGATCGACCTTCAGCATGGATCAGGCATTTTTCCATAACAGCGGTTGGCCCGGATGGCGCGGCGGACCATGGAAGAAGCAGGATCGCAACTGTCCCAACCCCTTCCGCCCGAACGCATTTCCCAAGCCTAGGAGCGGACAGGCAATAGGGGCAAGCCCCATTGTGGACAAGGGTCGCGGCAATGCCGATCCGGCGTCATGGAACGCCGTCGGCAATATGCTGTGCAACGGCATTTTGACGCATGGGCGGCCGCTCGCTACGGAGGCTGGCATGATCGCATTGCTATCCCCCGCCAAGACGCTTGATTTCGAACGCGCGCTGCCGCCCCTGCCCGTCACCACCCCGCATTTCGCCGAAGAGGCGCGCGGCCTGGCCAGATCGGCCGCCAACCTTTCGCAGAAGCGGTTGTCGGAGTTGATGCATATCTCGCCGCGCCTGGCGAAGCTCAATGCCGACCGCTTCCGCGATTTTGCCGACCTGCCCGAACGGCAGGCTCTGTTCGCCTTCGCCGGCGATGTCTATACAGGTTTCGAAGCCTTTACGCTGGACGAAGCGGCGGTCGCCTTCGCGCAGGACCATGTCCGGATGCTGTCGGGCCTTTATGGCCTGTTGCGGCCGCTGGACGCGATCCGGCCCTACCGGCTGGAGATGGGGACGCGCTGGGCGCCGCGCCACAAGAAGCTGACCGACTGGTGGGGCGATCGCATCGCTGAACTGCTCCGCGGGCAGATCGCGGAGGAGGGGTCGGGCGTGGTCCTCAACCTCGCCAGCCAGGAATATTTCGCGGCGGTGGAAGGCAAGCTGGCGGGCATCCGCATCATCGACGTCGATTTTCGCGAGCCCGGTCCCGACGGACCGCGCTTCGTCAGTTTCAATGCCAAGCGCGCCCGGGGCATGATGGCCCGATGGATGTGCGAGCATCGCATAACCGACGTCGATGCGATGCGCGGCTTCGACAGCGACGGCTATCGCTTCGATGCCGGGGAGAGCGAGCCCGATCGCTGGCGCTTCACTCGGGCCTGAGCGGGCTTGCCGCCGTTCCGTTGCTACGAACGCCCGGATGGCCGGATGGGAAGCGAGATCGTGATCGCTCGCTTCCCGTCCATGATCAGGATTTGGCGGTCGCGGCTTCGGGCTTTTTTTCCTCGCCGCCCAGATGCGAACTGGCTGCTTCCAATGCCGCCTTCAGCGACTTGGGCTTGGCGGTTCCATTGGCCTTCGCAGGAGCGGCCTTCTTTACCGGGGCCTTTTCCTGCGCAGGGGCCTTGGAAGCGGCGGCAGCCTTGCCGTCCGCCTTGTCGCCCTTGGCGGCGGCGATCGAAAGGCGCTGGCGTGGCTCCTTCCTGTCCTTACTGGCGGAGGCCGGCGCCGCGGCGCGATTGCCGCGGTTCGATATGACGGGGGCGGGCGCATCCTTCGCCTTGTTCGTCTTTGGCGCTGCGGCCTTAGCAGGCGCCGCGGCCTTCGCCGGCGCATCGGACCCGGCGGCGGGAGCAGCCCTTTCCGATGATTTGGGCGCTGCCGCCTTGGGCGCGGCGGCCGGGCTTGCCGGAGTGGCCGCTGCCTTCGCAGGGGCTGCGGCCTTCGCAGCGACGGCCGGCTTACGGCCCAGGCCGGCCTTTTCCGCGACGGCGCGACGCGCCTGCGAATAGCTTTGCGCCACCAGCGGATAGGTGCTGGGCAGCTTGTAGCGTTCCCGATATTGTTCCGGCGTCAGGCCATGGGCGGCCAGATGGCGCTTCAAGGTCTTGTACGGCCTGCCGTCGATCAGGCTGAGGATATGATCGGGCGAGGCGAGGCTCTTGCGCACCGAAACCGCAGGCGTGAAGGTTTCGGCAGCGGGCTCGGCAATGGTCGCCGTGGCATTTTCCGTCAGCGCCGTGCGGGTGGTCTTGATCAGATCGGCCAGGCTTTCGCTCGGAACGCTGTTTCGCGAGACATAAGCGCTGAGCAACTGGACGGTAAGGGCAGTGATGTCGTTCTTGTCTTCGTCGGCCATGTGAGCGAACCCGTTTCAGGAGGATGTTAGCGCTATTTGCGCAAATCGACGCAGATTGTAAATGTCGGATTTCCAGTAAATGGTCTTCTATGCCTGTATTTGCCGGCAATCGATCCAATGTCGGAAAGTCGATCCCGTTCCATGATCGTCAAATCGGCGTGCGTGATCGGGCATCAATCCTTCCCAATGACATCGGTCCTGGGCATGAGGCGGCAGTCGCGCCAGTTCCGGTCGCCCCTGGGCACGAACGACACATAGTCGCCGTCGATGATGAGGGCCGCCCTGGGACTTCGATAATATCGGCCCAGCGATATTGCCCCGCGTTTGAGCGTGAGCTGCCCGTCCTTCCAGACGACCGTGGCGCGGTCGGCATCGGCGCGGACGGAAAAGCGCCGTCCGGCGGCGCACTGGACCTCCATGTCGGCGTCCGGCCGTTGTGCGCCTGCCGGCGCGAGGGTCGCGGCGGCCGCCACTATGGCGGCCATCGGCATGAGGGCGCCGGGGAGAGAGCGGCATGTCATTGCTGGAGCCTTGTTGGAACGGACTTCCTCCCTAACTCGCCGTCGAGTCGTCGGTTCCTGTGGCGAGGGCGTTGGCGATCATGGCGGCCAGCGTCTCCTCCGCCCGCTGCTTGACGCCCGCATCCTTGGACAGCAGGTCGTGCCTGATCCATTGCGGCGCCCGACTGAGAATAGCCATGATCAGATTCGTCGTCTTCTCGTCCATGCAACCGCTATGCGGGCCCTGTTTGCTTCCGGCAACCGCAAAAGGAATCACCCAGATCAAGCTGCGCCTTGGGCGTCGCGGACAATGGCCGCCGCGGCCATGGCGGAAGGGCCTCCGCGCCTTGATCGATGTTGAACCTGCGCGGTGCTGAGTTGTTGCGGCGTGTCGCGAATTTTCGATGGGTTTGCCACGAAGCATGTCAGGCTATGAACCATGCCCGAACGGGTCGACGAAGATGCTGTTGCACCTCCATCCTGTTTTCAGCAATGATATTATAAGAGAAATATTATTCGGGCATGGTCCGACCATTTATGGCGTGGCAGCGGGGCGTGTCGGCCACGCTGCCAAAACGCGGGGTAAGTCTTCAGTCGTCCATCCGAATTAAATCACCGGATGAACGGGTCCGGGCCGCCCACGGCGCGGAGGTCGAAGGGCCCTTGATGGAGCCATCGATCTTCTCGTGCCTGTAGAAGGGCTCGACGACAAGCTTGTTCCTCTCGGTATCGAGGTTGCGTTGCAGTTCCTGCGACTATTCGTCCGACGTCTCGCCTAAGTCGATGGGGAAGAGATCGATGCCCAGCGGATTGAGGCCCGATTTCATGAGGAACGATTTGCCGCTTGGCCAAGCCGCGGGGCATCGATGCTTGCAGCAGGCCTGTTCATTGCCGAATGGCCAATGCCTTGCGCTTCACCGTGAATGTCTCGCGACGGCGGAGCCAATGCTGCACCGGCCGGTCCAGCAGGACGAAGCCAAGGATGGACGCAAGCATGGCCATCGGCAGCATGGCGATCGCCAAGGCAATGTCGCTTGCGGCCCCGCCGCCTGACCACCTTTCCATGAATGTGATCATCGGCCGGTGAATGAGATAGAGAGCGAAGGAGGCCTCTCCCAGCGACTGCAACCCAGGCTGGCGGAGCAGATGCGATAATGCGCCTTGACCATAAGCGAATATCAATATCAGGACAGCCATCGGCGGCAGGAAGATGAGCTGGTAGCGAAAAGCGAGCGGAACTGCGAACCATTCCACGGCGACCATGGTCGCCGGCAGCGAAATGACCGCAAGCGTCTCCGTTGCGCTCGTCGCCCATCGTCGTCCGATGCCCGATCGCCAGGCCCGGCACAGCAGGATGCCCGCTATGAATTCGAACAGCCGCGTAAGCGGGAACACATAGAAGATCCAGTCCACCCAGGGCGAATAACCCGCGACCCTAAGGGCGGTAAAACAGCTTCCCGCCACGATCAGGACCATGCCGGCGATGAAGACCGCGCGCAGCACCGGCTCGCGCCATTTCACAAGCCATGGGAAAAGCGCATAGAAGAACAGCTCGTCGGACAGGCTCCAGGAGGGGCCGTTGAGTGAATAATGGACCAGCGGGTCTGGAGACCAGCTATGAAGCAGCGCCAGGTTCAGCAGCACCGCAGGCAGCGGCGGCAGATCGGCGCGCCAGGCCAGATAGGCGAGGAAGGCGAGGCCAACCATCAGGTGGAGCGGAAAAATCCTTGCGACGCGCCGATGATAGTAGGTGAGGGCCGAAACCCTTCCTTCCTTCAGGGCGCGCTCATAGGCGTGGGTCAGGATGAAGCCGGAAAGAATGAAGAAGAAGGTGACGCCGCACGCACCCTGCCGGAAGAAAAGATCGTAAAGGTCGCGGAGGACGGGACTTCCGCTGCGCTCCAGAAATACGAGATGGGAAAGCAGAACCAGCAACGCCGCGCAGAAACGCAGCGAGGTGAGCTGCGCGAGCGAGTCCGGCCGGGCAGCGGCCGTCAGCATTTCAGCGCCGGCGTCAGCAACTCCAGATAGCGGCTGGCGGAGGCGCGGGTCGTGAACTGCTCCAGCCAGCCCGGCGGCACGGGCGCCGGCTTGCGGCGCAGCAGGTCGAGCATGGCGTCGGCCAGCATTTCGGCGTTTCCGACCTCGACCAGCCTTCCGAAGCGCCCTCCGTCCAGCGCTTCGGCCGGTCCGGATGGACAGTCCGTGGCGATCACCGGCGTTCCCAGCGCCATCGCTTCTATCACCACATTGGCCAGGCTTTCGAACCGGGAAGACAGGACGAACAGGCTGGCCCTGGCCGTGTAGGCGTGCGGATTGGGAGCGAAGCCGGGCATGGCCACGTCGTCGGAAAGGCCGAGGCTCCCGACCAACGCGGTCAGCCGGTCGCGCTCCGACCCGTCGCCCAATATCAGGAGCCGGCAAGGCATGTTCTGCCTCACCCGCGAAAAGGCGGTGATGAGCGTTGCGAAATCCTTTTGATGTTCGAGACGGCCGATGCCGATGATGACGGGTATGTCGCTGTCGCGGAACCATGGATGATCGACGGGGGCACGGCTCGATTGGATCAGGGCATCGCTGACGATGGGATTGTAGATGCAGGTGATGCTCTGCGGATCGATGTCGATGACATTGGCCAGGTCGCGGGCCGTCCCCTTGGAAACGGCGACGATATTGTCCGCCCGCGGATAGAGCAGATGCGCCAGGCGGAAGAACCAGTAACGCGATTGCCAGGGCTTTGCCGCATCATGATCCACTGACGGAAAACAATGTTCGGTCAGCATCAGGCGAAAAGGGAAACCCGCGATCCAGCGCACCATGATGGCGCAGAGATTGGGAAAGCCAAAGCCTGTGCACATCACCGCCTGAGGCCGGGTCTTGCGGAGATAGGCGCGCAGCTTCGCGATCCGGGCGATTGCCCCGTTCGCGCCCAGCACTTCATAGGGTACGCCCTGCGGCACCAGATCCCGGAACGGCGAATAGGGATTGTCGAGGTCGACCAGGATGACCGGACGGATGCCGCGCGCCAGAAATTCCTCCGCCAGGTTGAAGACGACCCTGTCGACCCCGCCATTGTAGAGCGACCGCGCATAGAAGACGATGTCGGCTTTCGGGATATGGTTCATGGGTCAGCCTTCAGACAGCCTGAATGAGGGATGCGCGCTCCGCCCCATGGGCCGGCGCGGCCGGGCGCGGACGTGAAATGTCGCGCAGGATGTCGGCTATGACGCGGGCCTTCACCGTCCAGTCATGCCCCTCGCGCTCCAGATGGCGGCGGCCGGCGCGGCCCAGTTCGCGGCGCAGTTCCGGCGAGGCTGCGAGGCGGCGCATGGCGGCGGTCAGCCCGTCGACGAAGGCGGCTTCCGACGAAGGCGGCACCAATATGGCGCAATCGCGGCTGGCATATTGGGCCGCCCCGCCCCAGTCCGCGGCGATGACGGGCACGCCGGTCGCCATCGCCTCCATCATCGCGATCCCGCCGCATTCCCGAAGGGAAGGAGAGACGAAGGCGCCCGCCTCTTGCAACATCTCCATATAGCGCTCCAGCGGCACGCGCCCGTGCAGGACGACGCTGTCGCCTATCCCCTCGGCCTGCACCAGGCGCTCGATCTCTTCGAACAGTTCCCCGTCACCCACCAGGTCCAGCCTGGCGCCCCCCTCCCGCGCGAGGGGCGCGAAGGCGCGCACCAGATATTCGATGCCCTTCCAATCCACGAAACGGCCGCAGAAGATGAAGGACATGGGGCCGTCGAGCGCCGGATCGGCGGCGCGGGGATGCCAGCGGCCAAGGTCCACCGCGCTTTCCATCACTTCGCAGATGACGCCGCGGACAGCGGAGGGCAGCGCCGCGCGGGTCCGGTCGTTCGCCACGAGCAGCACAGCCGCCTGCCGCTTGCCGGGAATCAACCGGTGCAGCAGTTCCGTCCCGCGGCGCGCACCCGCTATGGCCCACCGCACGAGCGGACCGTCCATGCGCCGGAAGCCCGGGGGCAGGTCCATCCCGCCGCTCATCGGGCCGATCACCACCGGCGCGCCGAGATCATACATGAAGCTGACCGCCTTCGCGGCGATGGGGGCGGGCTGGAAGACGACGTCGACGCTCCCTTCCTCGACGCGCGCCCTTGCCATCGCTCTCATGCGCGATTGGGTCAGCAACTGGATCAACTGGTTGAAGACAAGATCCTCGACCCGATGCGGAAAGAAGCGGCCGATCCGGAACAGCAGCTTCTGCCAAAGGCCGTCGCTGACGAAGGTGAAATGCGCGAAGCTGGCCGGGTCCAGGTCCGCGGCGAGCTGGTCTCTCACCCGCTCGTGACAGAGGATGCCGACCTTGTGGCCGAGCGCGAGGAATTGCTGGAGATAATAATAGGGAAGGATGGTCTCGCCGCTGAGGTTGCGGGAGACATTCTCCGCCACCATCAGGATATTGAGCCCAGCGGCATCGGGAAAAGGCGCGTCCTTCACGACCCCTCGGCATGATGCGGGAAGATGGGGGGAGGATAGCAGCGCCGTCATTTCGTCACCATTCATCCTATCCCGTGGGGAGTAATGGGAGGGTGATCAGCGGTTCCACCAGCCACCCTTCAATGGCTTTCCGCGCAGAATTCCTGGACGATCGCCACCGCCCTTTCGACATGATGGAGCGCCAGATCGGGATAAAGCGGCAGGCACAATATCCGTTTGGCAAAGCTGCGGGCGACCGGCATGTCCCGATCGGCGGAGGGCAGGCCGCGATAGACGGAATGATCGCAGACCAGAGGCCAGAAATAGGGGCGGGCGTGAATGCCGGCCGCCAGAAGACGGGCGCAAAGTTCGTCCCGCCGGTGCGCCAGACCGTCTTCGAGCAGCATCGGGAAATAGCTGTGGTTGAGCTGCCAGCCGGGTTCCGCTTCGAACAGCCTTATAGCCGCCATGCCGCGCAGCCCCGCGCGATAGCTGGCGGCTATGAAGCCTCGCCGGGCGATCGCCTGATCGACATGGCGCAACTGGAGCAGGCCGAAGGCCGCCTGGAACTCGCTCATCTTGGCGTTGGTGCCGGCCGCGTCGACAGAATAGGCATCGGAAAAGCCGAAATTGCGCAACTGCGCGATCCGGGCCTTCATCGCTGCGTCCGCGCATATCACGGCACCCCCTTCGAAAGTATTGAACACCTTGGTCGCATGGAAGCTGAGGCACGAAGCGTCGCCCGAGCGCAGCAGGCTTTCCCCGTCGCGCCGGACATGGAAGGCGTGGGCGGCGTCGTAGATCACCCTGAGGCCATGGTCTTGCGCGATCCCGGCGATACGCTCCGTCCGGCACGGGTGACCGAAGCAGTGCACCGGCAGGATCGCGCAAGTGGCACCCGAAATGGCCTGCTCGATCATTTCGGGGTCGAGATTGCCCGTCCTGGGATCGATGTCGACAAATACGGGCGTCAGGTTGCAGGACCGCAGCGCATGGGCAGTGGCGACGAAGGTGAAGGGCGTGGTGATGACCTCGCCCCGAAGGTCGAGCGCCTGCATGGCGAGTTCCAGCGCGGCGGTGCCGTTGGACGTCAGGGCGACATGCTCTACCCCCAGGAAAGCAGCCATTTCCTCCTCAAGCTGCTGGTGGAAGGGGCCGGCATTGGTCAGCCAGCGATTGGCCCATATCCGTTCCAGATAGGGCTGGAATTCCTCCAGCGGCGGCAGGAAGGGGCGGGTGACGGGGGCATTGTCGAGATCGACCGGTGGTGGCCGCAGGGCGGGGGAGGGACTGGCGGCAATGGCATTGCCGTCGGCGCTGCTTCCATGGTCGAGCGGGAAGTTTCCGTCGGCTGCGATCTGTTGCAATTCCATTGTCGATCCCCCGGATCATGGAACGAAAACAATATCGCCGCGGACGAACGGGCGTCAGTCTGCATTGCCAGCACTGATTTTCCGGAGGTGAATATTGATGGGAGTGGCGGCGATGCTCAGGCCGGCAGCGCCTTCGATCCTCCTCCGAGCCAATGCGCCCGTCTCAAAAACTTCCGGCATGGACGTTCGATGCCTTCATGAACCAGCCAGGACAGGCAGATCACGGCCAGTCCGGCCGACAGAACGGCCAGGGGATGTCTGACGATGTGGAACGGTCCGGTGGCCGGCAGACGGGATTGGAGGGCCGACAACAGCCCCATGGCCTTGTAATGGGTGAGATAAACCGGAAAGGAAATGCGCCCCAGGAAATGCATGGGCCGTGAACCGAAGATCGCCGGAAGCGCGCCCCTGCTTGCGCTCAGGCAGAATATCAGCCCGATAATGGCAAGATAGACGAAGAAATCCGTTCCGCGAAAGGCCGTCAGGCAGAGCAGGGACAGGCCGATGCCGACCTGAACGGCGTTGTTCGCGGCCCATTGCGCAATGGCGCCCTGCGCGTGGAGGCGCCAGATCAATTGGCCCAGGGTGAAGCCCGCCAGGCAGCGGATCAGGGTGTATGGCGCATAGAACAGGTCCAGTTGCCCCTTGGCTATGGGCGATCCGATCCAGTGGAGGGATGCGGAGATGCTGAGGCCCATGATCGTCGCAAGCGCGGCCAAGGCCGTCATCAGCGCAAAGCCGGGCCTGCTTCTGAAGCAGAGCCTCGCCAGTATCGGGAAGAGCAGATAGGCGATCAGTTCAGCGCTCACCGACCATGCGGGAGGATCGATGCTGGGCCAATCCCTTATCGACTGGAGCATGAAGACATTGGAGACGATCACATCGGCGCCGAAGGCGGGATCATGCCTTTTCCACAGGCCGATCGCGAGGATGGCGGACGTCGCGACGATATAGACCGGATAGATCCGGGCGAGCCGATGAAGCAGAAAGGCGCGCAGGGTGAACGACCCCTCCTTCAGGGCCTGTCCATAGACATGGGAAAGAACAAAGCCGCTGAGGACGAAGAAGAGATCGACCGACAGATAGCCGTGATTGAGCATGGTGGATAAGGGGCTCGTGCTCTGCAATCCCCGTTCGAAATGGTAGATCATCACGATCAGCGCAGCCATGCCGCGAACGCCGGTCATTGCCCTGATCTCTCTGACGATCATCTGTCCTGTCCGCTGAAAGCAAGAGGAGGGGCGAAATTACGGCGGACCGCAAGGGCAATACAGACTGACTTTTGGGAGGGTGGTTCGCCTTTCTGCCCACGGCGCAATGATTTGGGCAATATTCCCCACCCAGGACTCGCCACACAGTCCAGGGAATAGCATCCCGGCGGTGGACATTGAATGCTGATCGCAGGCTGCCACAGGGGACAGGGGATGACATTCTGGTTGCAGAGCTGCGGTGCAACGGACCGATCGGACTGGCCGGTCCCATGACGGCCGAAGCTCCCGCCGACGGCCCGCTGATGACGGTGCCGGAAATCCTGGCGATCGCCTGTCGCCGACGGTGGTGGCTCATCCTTCCGCTGGCCCTTGGCATCGTCGCCGCGATCGCGGCGATACTGACGATCGACCCGCAATATCGTTCGACAGCCACTTTGCTGATCGCGTCGCAGGAAGTGCCGACGACGCTGGTCGCATCCCCCCTCACCAACTATGCCGATGAACGGATCGCGAAGATCCGACAGCAGATATTGAGCCGCGCCAACCTGGTGCAGGTCATCCGCGATATGCGGCTCTATCCCCGGCAGAGCGCCACGCTGAGCCTGGAAGACGTGCAGAACTTGATGCGCCAGGCGATCAGCGTCGAGCTGGTGGGCGCCGGCAACACCGCCAATCCCGGCCATAATGGCGGCACGACCATCGCGTTCAGCCTTTCCTTCACCTATGATGATCCCGCCATCGCGCAACAGGTGACGGAGCGGCTGACCCGCATGTTCCTGGAAGAGGACAAGCGTCTTCGCACCGAGCAGGCCTCCGGAACGGCGGCCTTTCTGTCGCGGCGGGGCAATGAAATCCGCGACCGGCTGATGGAACTGCAAAAGCGGCGGCGGGAAATCGAGGCGCGCTATAATGGCGCATTGCCCGATCAGGTCGCGCTCAGCACCCAGTCGGCCTCAGCCCTGCGCGCGGAGGTTTCGCGGATCGATGCCGAAACGCAGGGGATCGCGCAGCAGAACGGCATATTGGCAGCCCGGAGCCAGGACCTGGCTGCCGCCCCCAACCCCCAGGCGGAGGCGCTGCGCCTGGCGCAGAACCGTTTGGTACAGCTCACCGCGACTTATTCCGACGCGCATCCCGACGTGGTGGCGGCACGGGCGGCCATCGCCAATCAGGAAGCCGGCCTCGCCGCGCTTGGGCCGTTGAGAGCGGGCGGAGGGGTAATTGCTGCCGAAATCGCATCGGGCCGTGCGCGCATCGGCATGCTGGGCCAGAGGCGGGGCGAACTGGTGGGCGCGATTTCGCAGATGGAGCATCTCACTGCGCAGGCGCCGCAGGCAAGCTATGAACTGAACAATCTGGAACGGGACTATGACAATCTGACCACGCAATATCAGGACATTCGCGAAAAGCAGATGGACGCGCAGATTGCCGCCAATCTCCAGGCCGAGGACAAGGGGGAGCGCTTCACGGTCGTGGACGCCGCCAGCCGTCCCGCCGACCCGGTCTTTCCGGATCGGAAGAAACTGCTCATGACCGGCGCGGGGGCGGGGCTTGCTCTCGGCCTGGTCCTGGTGGCGTCCATGGAATTGTCCGCCGGCCTCATCCATGGGGAGGCCGCCATTGGGCGATTGACCGGCGTGGCGCCGCTTGCCGTGATACCAGCATCCGGCCTGCCGCATCGCGGCGTGGCGGGATTGTTGCGCCTTTCCCTGCCGGGGCTGGCCTTTCCGAAAGGGGGTCGCGATGGTTACGGGGCTTGATGTCGTCGGCAGCGATCTTGGCTATCGTCACCCTGAACCGAAGGTGGGGGTTCGTCCATGTGATCCGGTGACGCTCGACCCGGCGCATCTGGCGGCGAACGGCATATGCGCGCTGGACCATCTGGATGCGCGGTCGCGGAGCTTCATCCTGCTGCGGACGCAGATCATGAACGGTTTTTTCGCGTCGGGCGACAGGATCATGGCGGTCACGTCGACCCAGCCGGGCAATGGCAAGACGTTCGTCGCGACGAACCTCGCCATGGCGATCAGCCGCGTGCATCCGGTCGTGCTGATCGATCTTGACCTGGCGAAACCCGCTTTGGGCAGTCGCTTGGGCCTGGAACCGCATGCGGGGGTCGACGACTATCTGGCGGGCGCCGCCCCGCTCCCCCTCTGTCGGCAGGAGGTCGATGAACTGCGCCTTTCCGTTTTGCCGGTGCGGCAGCGGCGGCTCGATCCGGCCGGCCTTCTTTCGGGCGACCGGTTCGCCACGCTCTTTCCCGCGCTGGCCGATCCGGAAGGCGATCCGGTCTTCATCGTCGATAGCCCGCCGACGCTGGCCATCGACGAGATATTGGCGATCGGTTCCAGCGTGGAAGGAGTGCTGATGGTGGTCGAGGAAGGGCAGACCCATGCCGACGAGTTGCAGGAGGCCATGGCCCTGCTCGAACCCAGGCCGATCATCGGCACCGTCCTCAACAAGTCGATCGGCGGCCTCTTCCGGCGGCGCAAGAAGAATTATTATTATGGCGAACGCCTCCTCCTGCCCAGCGAGGTGCAACGGTGAGGCCGGGGATCATCCTGGCGGGCGGATCGGGAACGCGGCTGCATCCGCTGACCCGCAGCATCAGCAAGCAATTGATGCCGGTCTATGACAAGCCGATGATCTATTATCCGCTCTCGACATTGATGCTTGCGGGGATCAGGGAGGTATTGATCATCACCACGCCGCATGATGCGGACGATTTCCGACAATTGCTGGGTGACGGTTCGCAATGGGGCCTGAACCTGCAATATGCATTGCAGCCCAAGCCCGAAGGGTTGGCGCAGGCCTATCATATCGGCGCCGATTTTCTTGCGGGCAGGCCGTCGGCGCTGATCCTGGGGGACAATATCTTCTATGGGCAGGGGCTGTCCGACATGCTTGCCCGGGCGGAGGGCCGCCGTTCGGGGGTCACCATCTTCGGCTATCATGTCGACGATCCCGGCGCCTATGGCGTGGTCGATTTCGACCGGCAGGGGCGGGTGGTGTCGATCGAGGAAAAACCGGCGGCGCCCCGGTCCAACTACGCCGTGACCGGTCTTTATTTCTATGACGAGCGGGCGGTGGATTTCGCGGCGCGGCTGCGTCCGTCCGACCGGGGCGAGTATGAGATCACCGACCTCAATCGCCTGTTTCTGGAGGCGGGCGACCTGAACGTCGAACTGATGGGGCGCGGTTTCGCCTGGCTGGACACGGGAACCCACGCTTCCCTGCTGGACGCGGGCCTTTATGTCCGGGTGCTGGAGCAGCGGCAGGGGCTGAAAATCTGCTGCCCCGAGGAAATCGCCTGGCGCATGGGCTTCATCTCCAGCAAGCAGTTCGAGACGTTGGCGGCGCGACTGCGCAAGAGCGGCTATGGCGAATATCTGCTGCGGCAGTTGGAAAGCGGCCCTGCTTCTCCGGGGAGTCTGGCGGCATGAAGATAAGTCCGACACGGTTGCCCGGCGTGATGCTGGTCGAACCCCGGCTGTTCGAGGATCAGCGCGGATACTTCATGGAGACATGGAATGAGCGGGCGGCGGCCGAGGCCGGGATCGAAGCGCGGTTCGTGCAGGACAATCACAGCCGGTCCCACCGCGACATATTGCGGGGACTGCATTATCAGCAGAACAGGCCGCAGGGGAAGCTGGTGCGGGTGGTGCAGGGCGCAGCCTTCGACGTCGCTGTCGATCTGCGTCCGGACAGCGCGGCCTTCGGCCGGTGGACCGGGCATGTGCTGTCGGCGGAGAACCGGCACATGCTCTGGGTGCCGCCCGGCTTTGCCCATGGCTTCCTCAGCCTCTCGGACGACACGCATCTGCTGTACAAATGCACGGACTATTACGCCCCCGCGGATGAGAGGGCCCTGATCTGGAACGATCCGGACATCGGCATTGAATGGCCGATCGTCCACATGCCTTGCCTTTCGGCCAGGGACGCCGCGGCGGGGCGGCTGGTGGATATGGGGATGGCCGCGTGATCGATGCCGCGTTCCGGGGCGTGGTCTGGCAGGGAGCGATGCGGTGCGCGTGATGCTGGTGGGCGCGGGAGGGCAACTCGGCCGCGCGCTGGCGGCGACCGTTCCGTCCGGGCTGGCGCATCTGGCAGCCCTGTCGCGCACCGATCTCGACATTGGCGACAGATCGATGATCCAACGCAGGATGGAAGAGATACGGCCCGACCTGATCCTGAATGCCGCTGCCTGGACCGATGTGGAAGGCGCCGAGCGCGAGCCGCACATGGCCCATGCGATCAATGCCGTGGCGGCGGGGCTACTGGCCGAGGCGGCGGCGCGTCATGGCAGCCGCCTTGCCCATATCTCGACCGATTTCCTGTTCGACGGCGCGGCGGACCGGCCTTACCGGCCCGATGATCCGCCCAGTCCGATCAACGCCTACGGTCATTCCAAGGCGGCGGGAGAAAGGGTCGTCGCCCAATATCTGCCCGAGGCGCTGATCGTCCGCACCGCCTGGCTCTACGGCCATGAGGGGAAGAATTTCCGCAACACCATGCTGCGCCTGCTCGCGACGCGGGAGGTGGTGCGCGTGGTATCCGACCAGATCGGCACGCCCACCCATGTGCGCAGCCTGGCAAGGGGAATCTGGCGATTGATCGAACATCGGGCCCATGGCATCCACCACCTGACCGATGGGGGAGCGGCGTCGTGGCACGAATTTGCCTGCGCCATCCGGCAAGAGGCGCTGAGGGCCGGCATCTTGCGCAGTGCGGCTCGGATCGAAGCGGTTTTGACGGCGGATTTCCCTACATTGGCGCGGCGGCCTGCCTTCAGCCAACTCGATTGCAGCGACAGTTGGGCCTGTCTGGAACGACCACCGCTTCACTGGCGCGAGGAATTGCACCATATGACATGGGAGAGGGTGGCGACATGAAGACGCTGTTGGTGGCCGGTGGAGCCGGCTTTATCGGCACCAATTTCGTGCGCTATTGGCATCGGCGTCACCCGCAGGACCGGATCGTCGTGCTCGATCTCCTCACCTATGCGGGCAATGGCGGCAATCTGGACGGGCTGACCCGTGTGGAACTGGTGCAGGGCGACATTTGCGACAGCGCCCTGGTAGAGCGGCTGATGCGATCCGCCGATGTCGACATGGTGGTGAATTTCGCTGCGGAAACCCATGTGGACCGGTCGATTTCGGACCCGGGCGCCTTCATCCGCAGCAATGTGACCGGCACGCACAGCCTGCTCGCCACGGCGTGGAAATTATGGCTGGAGGAAAAGCGGCATCCCGACCGTCGCTTTCATCAGGTATCGACGGACGAAGTGTTCGGCAGCCTGGGACCGGACGAACCCGCCTTCAACGAAAGGACGGCCCATGCGCCCAATTCCCCTTATTCCGCGAGCAAGGCGGGGGCCGATCATCTGGTGCGGGCCTATCACCGCACCTATGGGCTGAATGTCACCACGTCCCATTGTTCGAATAATTACGGACCCTATCAATATCCGGAAAAGCTGATCCCGCTGTTCCTGGCCAATGCGCTGGAGGGGCGGCCGCTGCCAGTCTATGGCGACGGCGGCAATATCCGGGACTGGCTGTTCGTGGAGGATCATTGCCATGCCATCGCGCTGATCCTGGAGGGCGCGCAACCGGGCGCTGTCTATACGGTGGGCGGCGGCAGCGAGATGAGCAATATCGAACTGGTCGACCGGCTGTGCGCCGGCATCGACGCGGCCTTCGCCCGCGATCCGCTTCTGGCAGCGCGCTTTCCGGGCGCGCCGGCGGCGCAGGGCAGGCCCTCGGCGCAGCTCAAGGCCTTCGTGCCGGACCGGCCGGGCCATGACCGCCGCTATGCCATTGACGATGCCCGCATCCGGCACGATCTCGGCTATCGGCCGGCATCCAGTTTCGACCGGCATTTTGCCGATACGCTGCAATGGTATCTGGACAGGCCGGACTGGTGGCGGGCGAAGGTTTCCGACGCGGTTCCGCCCCTTTGGCTGAAGGCGGCTCAGGCAGGCTGAGATCCTTCGCGCCGCATCAGCACGCCGATGGAGTCATATTTCCGTTCCGGCCGCGCGAAGGCGGTCTGCAACAGCAGCAGCAGCGAACGCGGCCAGCTATGGCGGGTGGCGCCTTTGTGCAGGCCGCGCCGGACCAACCGGTCGAAGATTTCGCACTCCCATCCCCGCCAGCCCGGCGTGAACAGGCGGGTGAAGCCGTTATAATGCAGGGCCGCGACCGTGAAGCCGCCCGCCTCCGTCAACCGCAGCAGGGCCTGTTGGCTGAAGAACCAGAGGTGACGCGGAGCATCGAACATTTCGGAACATTGGCGGAAAGTCTCGAAATGGCGGCAGCCGGCATTGGGCACCTCTATATAGGCCAGCCCGCCGGGGGCCAGCAGGCGGGCGATCGTGCGGATCGCGCGGACCGGGTCCAGGCAATGTTCCAGCGAATGCGACATGACGACCAGATCGAATTGCTGCCCATCCAGCGCGGCAGGCGGTTCTTCGGCGGTGCCGGGGAGCACCGCCAGCCCCCGCGCCGCACAGAAATCCCGTGAACGCTCGTCCGGATCGACCCCCAGGGCCGCGAACCCCCGGTCGCGAAAAGCTTCCAATATCTCGCCGTCGCCAGAGCCTATGTCCAATATGCGGGCCCCGGGCGGCAGTTGCCCGGCCACGCTGTCGGGGTCGAAGGGGTGCGCGCGGTCGACCTTCCAGGCGAGGTGGATCAACAGCCGGTCCAGCAGATTGGCCTGTACCGCCGGCATATGGCTTTCACCATGAGTATAATAGGATGCAAGGTCATAGAGGTCGGCGATCTCGTCCCGCCGGGGCATGCGCGCCGCCATTCCCAGGCCGCAATGGTCGCAGCGCAGGACATCCCCGAAGGGCGTCGGCATGTCCTTCTTCGCGTCGATCGGCATGACGATCCAGGGGCGCGTGTTGCGGTGACAGACGGGGCAGTCCATTGCCTTGTCTTCCTTCCCTATGCCAGATGGCGCATCATGCCGCTTTCCCGCGCACCCTCCGCGAAGAAGCACGTTATGTCGCGGATTTGGCCATCGACGACCATCAGTTCGGCGGGCGGCGCGTGGCTGATGAAATGGAAGGGGCTGGCGGTCAGCCCGTAGGCGCCGCTCTGGTGCACGGCGATGACGTCGCCTTCCTCGACATGCGGCAGTTCCACGGCGCTCGCCAGGCGGTCGATGGAGGTGCAGAGTGGGCCGACAATGTCGATCTTCTCACGCGGTCCCTGGCCGCCCAGCTTGTGCATGCGATAATTGCGGCGGACGACCATGCCGAAATGGCCGGAGGCGGGCAGATGATTGTTCATCCCGCCGTCGCAGATCGCGATGCGCGTGCCGCGAGACTCCTTGGTGGAAACGATGCGCGTCAGGAAATAGCCGGCCTCCGCCACCAGATAGCGGCCAAGTTCCAGCATAAGGCCGCTCTGGCGAAAGCGCGGGTCCATGACAAGGCGATCCAGTTCCGGCCTGATCGCATCCGCGACGGCCGGCAGGTCGAGCGGCGCGTCGCCGTCATGATAGGGGATACCCAGGCCCGATCCGAACACCAGTTTTTCCGGCATGAGGTCGTGGTTCGCGCAAAGCCTTCGGAAAATGGTGAGGAAAGCGCGGTAATTTTCGACCACCGCCTCTGCCTTCAGGCATTGGGTGCCCGAATAGATATGCAGGCCGACGACCGAGAGCGCGGGCAGGGCGCGAATCTCCGCCAGCGCTGGATCGGCATCCTCCTGATCGATGCCGAAGGGGCTGGGACGGCCCGCCATATGGTCGCCAAAGCCGCGAGGCACGCTGTCGGGCGCGATGCGGACCAGGACGGGCTGCTTCCTGCCCATGGATCTGGCTATCGCGTCGGCGGCCCGCGCCTCCCGCACGGATTCGACGACCAGCAGGCCAAGGCCCTCCGCCATGGCTTCGCGTAGTTCCTCCACCCGCTTGGCGGGGCCGGTGAAGCTGATCCTGGATGCGTCCCAACCAGCGCCCAGCGCCAGGCGCATCTCCCCGATGGAACTGATGTCGAGATGGCCGATGCGGCCGTTCAGCCATGCCAACATGGCTGGATTGGGATTGCTCTTCACGGCGAAGCTGAGGGTGAAGCGGCTGCGGAAGACTTCGTGCAGCCGGGCGATGCGTTCCTCGACCGCATCGGCGGCATAGATGAAGCAGGGGGTTCCGAACCGTTCGGCGGCCTGCGCCAGCATGGCGTCGGACAGCGCCGCCGTCATCGGCTTCGTTCCCCGGCAAAGCGGACGATGCGCGCAGGCGTGTCGAAATTTTCCAGCGTCACTTCGTCGGCCCGGATTTCGATCCCGGCCTGTTCCTCGATAAAGGCGAGCAGGTTGAGCATCGCCACAGAATCCAGCGCGCCGGAGGAAAATAGCGGCGTTTCTCCATGGGCGTCGGCGCCGATGTCGGAAAAGCCGCTGATGGTCTGGATCAGGATCGCTTCGGTCAGGGCCATTGCGTCGCTCCCTCGGCAACCGGTGGATTGTCCATGATCTGCGCCTCGCATCGGTGCACGACATCGGTGCGGGCCAGCTTGCCGCTGGCGGTGCGCGGCATGGCGTCGGGCCAGATATGGATGACGCGCGGCACCATATAGGCGGGCATGACCTTGCGGCAGTGCGCCGCCAGCGCCTCCCGCGTTGCGCCGGGGAGCAGGCTTGCCGCAACATGCACGCATTGGCCCAGAAGGTCGTCCTCGACGCCGAATGCGACAACATCGGCGGCCAGCCCGCTGCGATGCACCAGATCCTCCACATCATCGGGGCTGACGCGAAAGCCGCTGGTCTTGATCAGGGCATCGTTGCGGCCGACGAACCAGATGTCGCCATCTTCATCCCGCTTCACGATGTCCCCGCTATGGACGACCGGTTCATCGCCGATCAGATGGGCCAGTTCGGGGCACGGCCTGATCTTATCGGCCGTCGCTTCGGGCCGGTTCCAGTACCCCATGCTGACCAGAGGGCCGTGATGCACCAGTTCCCCGGCCTCCCCCGGAGCGGCGATGCCTTCGCCCGGCTTGACGACATAGACCTGCGCACCGGGAATGGCCCGGCCGATCGATCCCATTTTGGCGTCGAAACGCTGGGGGTCGAGATAGGTGGAGCGGAAGGCTTCCGTCAGCCCGTACATCAGGAAGATACGGGTGTTCGGGAAATGCCGGGGCATGCGCTGGAGGATGTCCAGTGGAATCTTCCCCCCGGAGTTGGTGATGAGGCGCAACGACGGGAGCATGACCGGTGTTTCGTCCAGCAGACGGACGAGCTGTATCCAGAGCGGCGGCACGGCGGCCATGCCGGTGACGGCGTGGCGTTCCAGGGTGCGCAGGATTTCCGTCGCCATGGCGAGCGGCTGGTGAACCACGGCGCCGCCGAGCAGCATCATCGTCATCAACTGATTGAGCCCATAGTCGAAACTATAGGGCAGGACGCTGAGCAGGCGGTCCTCGCTGCGCAGGCCAAGATAGCGGGCCACCGACCGCGCGCCCGCCAATATGTTCCGGTGGCTGAGCATCACGCCCTTGGGCTTGCCGGTCGAGCCGGAAGTATAGATGATCGCCGCCAGTTCGCTGTCGAGGCCTGCGGCGGGAGGCGCCTCGTTCGCCGGTTGGCCGGCCCAAAGGTCGGCTGTCAGCACCGTCGCTGCGACATCGTGCAGCCTGACGGCGATCGGCGGTTCCACGATCAGCGCCGACGCGCCGCAATCCTCCGCCACAAACAGAAGCTGCTCCAGCGTGAAGGCGGTGTTGACGTTGACGATCACGCCCCTGGTCCGTGCTATGGCCAGCATGGCAGCGACTTCCCGCATGCTCTTGCGCAACTGGACGATGACCCGGTCGCCCGGTTTCACATCATGGTGAAGCAGGCAGGCGGCGGCTCGTTCGACTTCACGGCCGACCTCCCCATAGTTGTAGGAGCGGTCGGGGTCGATCAGGAAACATGCGTCTGCCCGCTCGGGAAGATTATCCGCGAACAGTTCGAACAGGGTGGTGGAAAGCGCGCTCATGACAGCTTGCCCAGCCGGGGCAGTATCCGTGCGGGCGATCCCACGGCGATGGAGTCCGATGGCACATCCGTCGTCACCGCCGTATTGGCGGCGATCCGCACGCGGTCGCCAATCCTGACGGGACCAAGTACAGTAGAATTGACGCCGATGAAGACGTCGTTGCCGATGATCGGTACGCCTTCGCCCATATTGGTGCCGATGGTGACATTATGCATCACGCCCAGCCTGTCTCCGATAATGGTGTCGGGATGGATCGACAACGATCCCTCGCAATGAATGATGTGGAAACCCTGTCCCATCTGGACATGGGGCGGTATCCATATCTTGGTGATGTTGGCGACGATGATATTGGTGAAACCATAGAGGCGCGACACCAGCCTGCGTCCAAGCGCGGTGCGGCGGTAAAGCCCCCAACGCCCGAAGCGATAGAGGCAGAGCGACAGGAAGGCGGCATTGGCGACTGTCGAGCCGTGACGCCGGTAATCGGCCGCGACCGCCGCCAGCAGGGCTGAGAAACGCGCCTCATCCCGGATGGACCCGCAGTTCGCGGCGGCGCCGTCATGCAAGATCGAGGGTTCGTTCGACCTCGTCGCCATCGACGATGAAGGCTTCATGCGTTCCCACTCCGACTAGCATTGAATAATCCTGGCCCTGCCGGTCCGTCAGCCTTTTAAGTGCCGAGACGGCCCGGTCCGGCGGCTGGATGACGAAGGCGCGGGCATCGGGCGGCATCACCGCCAGCCCGTGGACCAGATGGCTTCCCTCTACCCCCGCCACCACCGACGCGCCGCCGCACAGGCGCACGATCTCCTCAAGGCTGGCGGTGGAGGGGTCCAGGATGGTGAAACCGCGTTTGACCGCGAGCCGCTCTGCAATGGCCTGCTCATTGGCCAGGACCCGCGGCGCCCCGCTTCGCCTGCGCAACAGGAATATGCCCGGATGCCGATCGATCCGCCCGCCGGTCAGCCGCAGGCGGAGCAGGTCCGCGCGCTGCCGCTTATGGTCATTGTGCGACTGGTCGTCGAACAGGATCAATTCCGCGAAGCGCGCCGACGCCCTGCGCAGCGGATGCATGCCCAGCGCCCGCTCATAGGCGGTCATATGGCCGCTGGCGGCCCGAGCGGTAAAGGGCCGGCCGCAATATGCCGCCAGATCATGGGTCAGGCAATCGTCGCTCAGCCAGTTGCCGAACCAGCGGTTGCCGAGCCAGCTTTCATAAAGGACCGCATCCAACAGGTCATGCGGCACGAGGTGGACAGGCAGTCGCGTCGAGCGCCGCTGCAAATGCCGCACCGCATCCCCCGCATAGAGCACGCCGTCGGTCAGCAGCACGTTCTTGAGACGATAGCCCATGGTGGGCGGCTGCATCGCGCCGAAGCCGCCGATAAAGTCCCTTACCACCTCCGCGACGCCGCCGAATTCGGCGCCCCTGATCCGGTAGAGCTGGCCGCCGAGCTTCTTCGCGGGGCGGACCTCCACCACATTGCCCGGTGCGATCTGCCATCGATCGACGGCGGCGGTGAGGATGTCGGGCGGGCGCTTGCCCAGGAGCCGGTGCAGCCCGTTCACACCCGGCCGCCAGGTGGGGCGGCGCGACCAGCGCGGCGGTGCGTCCGGCGGTGCTTCGAAGCTATGCATGTGGGATGCTATGCGCAAGGATCGGCCCCCTCCCGGCAGGGCAGGAGCAAAGTCGCATGCCCGCATGAAAGATCGTATCCCGCCGATGCAGGGGCCAGGATCGCGACATGCAAAACCGCTTCTGAAAAATCGGCAGGGAAGATTGCGGGCAGCATCATAGGGAGGCCGGCGGGATCAACCGCAGCAGAGGCGAAAGCTGGCGATGCCACAGGACGGCGTTGCGTTGCCGTTGCGGCAAATATCTGGCCAGCCGCGCGATGTCCCGCCGTTTCATCCCCGTCCGTTCGCACAGGAAGGGATGGCGGGGCCGCCGTGCGAAATAGCTGTAGAAGATCGCCGCCCGGTCGCGCCCCGTCGCCGGCTTGCCGCGATGATAGAAGCGCGCGGTGTCGGTGAAGATGACGGTTCCGCGCAACCCCTCGCAACTCACCAGATAGGGGGCGATCGGTTTGTCCAGGCGCGCCTCCAGCTCCGCATCGTCCGCCAGTTCGTAGGAAAAGCCGCTGCGGTCGTCCTGCACGGCGCCGTGGCGGCTGATGATCTGGAACGGGCCGCCCGCATGGTCGACATCGTGCAGATAGACGGCGACCTTCATCATCCGCCGGTCTTCCCAATCCCTGTGCCATTTGCGCGTGGATACGGCGCGCCCGTCCGCGACCGTGTAGTTGATGATCGCCCCGTCATAGGCGACGGGCAGGCCGATATAGGCCTCCGCAATGTCCAGCAGCCGTTCGTGCAGGCCCCATCGGAAAATGCGGGGATTGGCGACGATCTGTTCGGGTGGAACATAGAGAAAGGTCTGGCCGTCCCTTGCGCGGCTGTGTGCTTCCTCCGCAAAGCGATGGGCCAGCATGGCGCTGGTATCGATCATCGCCTCGCTGCCGGGCAGGCCAAGCGCGTCGATCTCCGTCACGAAGACGCCGTCTTCCTCCAGCGCATCGACGATTTGCCGCCCGATCGCGTTCAACCGGGGAAGACGGGGACGATGGCGCACGAGCGCCGCGTCATGTCTTGCCCCCAGCCATTCGCGGAAATGCACGTTGTTGCAGATGCGCAGGGCTGTCCTGGCAGGCATGTCGCGCAGCCACTGGACGGGGCGATGAAGAGCATTCTGCATCATCTTGCATCCATCTCCCTCGCAAGTGCCGACACGCTAAAGGGTGAAGCGCGGCAGTCCTATTGGCGGATTGACGTCCATCCTAGCCGGTCGGGAAAAATGGGATCATGGGCTTTGCCGGCAGAGGATCATGGTCCGAAAAGACGGGAGGATCATCTGGGAGCAGAAGCGTGCCGAATTTGCCGCCATGATGGTCGCAGGCGCGAGGCCCGGGGTCGGTTGTCGCCGCGATGCGCGGATGATGGCGCGCGGACGACGGACGCACGCTGCAGGACGGGATCGTGCGATGCCGGATCGGCGCGCATGACGACCGGGCGATGAAAGGAGGGTCCTGATGGCTGGCTGGCGTGGGCGCGGACTCGGCTTGGCCGGCCAGGCTGCTTTCATCCTGCTTGCCCTCGCCCTGCTGGTCGGGATCGCGGTCTACGCCCTTCCTTTCCCATCGCATGAAGGCCGCCCTCCGGGATTGACGGCGGAAGTCCTGCCCTCGCCCGCGCCGACGCGCATCGGCATCAACCTGTTCGGTCTGGCGACGTTCAACCGCCAGCAGGTCTTTTCCAACCTTATCCTCCAGAGCGAATGGTTTTCCTCACGCGGCGACGGGTGGACGGCCTTTCCCTCCGAGCAGCTCGATCCGCAAGGATGGGTGCGTTTCCTGCGTCCGGGGCAGACCGCTCCCCGGCCGCTCGTCCTGCCGCCCGCGCCCTTTCATCCGGTCGAGATAGGTTGCCGCTTCGAAGGGCGGGGACTGATCGAAGCGGGCGGCCTCGCCCGGCTGCGCGACCGCACGGCACATGGCTTCATGCTCGATATGGCGCCGACCGGAGCGGAGGAGGAAGGCGCATGGATCGAACTGGCGGAGACCGATCCGCAGGACCCGGTGCGCAATATCGACTGCCGCTTGTCCGGCCGGCCCGCCGCGGAGCGCTTCAGCCCGGAATTCCTGTCCTTCGTCAGGCAGTTCGGGATCATCCGTTTTCTCGACTGGCAGCGCACCAACGACAACGCCCTTCCTCGCTGGGAGACGCGGGCGTCGCTGCAAAGCGCCACGCAGGTGGGGCCAGCCGGCGCATCGATCGAGGATATGGTCGACCTTGCCAACCGGACCGGGGCAGATCCCTGGTTCCTCATGCCCTATCAGGCCGACCAGGCCTATATCCGTCAGTTCGCCCGCATGGTGCATGACCGTCTGGCCCCCGGCCGGACGGTCTATGTCGAGTTGGGCAACGAGGTCTGGAATTCCATGTTCGATGCCGCGCGTCAGGCCCAGCAGGAGGGGATGACGCTTGGCCTGGGCGATGGCGACCCGATGCGTGCGCAGATGTTGCGCTATGCGCAGAAGCTGCGCGATGCGATGCGGATTTGGACCGATGTCTTCCGTGATCGTCCGGGACGGCTGGTGCGCGTGGCGGCCAGCCAGAATGCCTGGCCCGACCTCGCCACCATCGTCCTGGACGATGAAGACACCGTGCGCTGGATCGATGCGCTGGCCACAGCGCCTTATGTCTGGATGGAGCTCGACGGATATGGCGTCGGCGACGTCGACCGGATATTCGCCCGCGCACCGGCTGCGGTGGAAGCGACCATCGCGGACGCCCTGACCCACAAGGCCATCGCCGCCCGCTATGGCAAGCGGTATCTGAGCTATGAGGGGGGGCAGCATTTCGTGACGGCGAACCTCGAACTCGCCCGAACCCTGCAGCGCGACCCGCGCATGGGCAGGCTTTATCGGGACTATCTGGCGCAATGGGATTCCCGCATCGGCGGCGAACTGCTTCTTTATGCGTCCACCGCGCCGGTGGCCGACTATGGGTCCTGGGGGTTGCGCGAATATGCAGGCCAGCCGCCGGGCGAGGCGCCCAAGCTGCGGGCGGTGCAGCAGTTTCTGGCGCGGCGGCCCTGATGGCGGCGGTGCTCCGGCGTCTGGCCGGCCCGTCCTCGGTCATCGCCGCCCTGGCCTTCCTCTATGTGCAGATCAACTCTGCCCTGCATGTGGCGTCGATCGGCGCGGCGGCCACTGTGCTTTACCTTCATTGCCTGTCCTCAACGCCGCGCAGGGAAATGGCTGTCCGCGCGTTGCTGACCGTCATTCTGATGCCGCTGATCGCCTGGGCCATCCATAATCCCTGGCTGCTCTATGCGATCATGCTCGCATGGGTGCCGCTTGTCGCGGGCGATGCCGGCCGAGCCGTCCCGGTCTATCTGCTGAGCCTGCTGCTTTTGCCGGGCCTCGACAGCACGGTCTCCATCGGCTCGCTCAAATTGTTCGACTTCGGCGTGCACGACGCTCTGGCTGTGGGCGCGACAATCGTCATATGCCGTAACCGTCGCAAGATGCGGCCGGGCTGGCGGCTCGATCTTCCGGCCTTCGCCATTGTCTTCCTGATCGCCGCGGCGCTGTCGCGCGAAACCAGCCTTTCCAACTTTCTGCGCTTCACCTCCAATGTCGTGCTCGATCTGGGAGTCCCCTATTATCTCGTCAGCCGGGGCGTGCGCGACATCGACGAATTGCGGCGCGCCCTGCTCTGGATGGGGTGCGGAGCCGTGACGCTGGGATCGATCCTGGTCTATGAGGCCATGCGGGGATGGCCGATCTATAATGAGCTGAACGGCCAATATGGATTGATGCCCTTTCTGATCAAGGCGCGCGGCGGCATGTTGCGTGCCGGAGGGCCCTTCATCGAGCCGACGTCGGCGGCGATGGTGCTGGCCATCTGCATGCTCGCCCTATGGGTATGTGGAGACGCCTTCCGGTCGAGGCGGCATCATGGACTGGTCTTCCTGATCGCCTTTGCCGGCCTGGTGGCGCCGCAGTCGCGCGGCGCCTGGATCGGCCTGGGCTTCGCCCTGGTGCTGGGCGAGCTATATCTGGGGCGTTACCGGCCGCTGCTGAAACGCGCCATGCTGGCCGGCTGCGGCCTGTCGGTCCTGCTGCTGGCGGCCTTGTCCTCCCCCAGCCTGTCCGAATCGCTGGGCCTGTCGGGAGGATCGAGCGACACGTCCGAATATCGGCGGCAGCTTTTCGACCGGGGGATGGAGGAATATTGGCACAGTCCGGTCATCGGCTTTTCCATGCCCGAACTCAACATAAGGCTGCATGACTTGCGGCAGGGTGAAGGCATTATCGACTTTGTGAACACCTATATATGGATCATGCTGATTTCCGGCGGGATCGGCCTCATCCTCTTCGTCGGCGCTTTTTTTCGATATATGATGGGCCTGTACCGATGCCGGAAACCGACCGGCAGGGATCGTTCCGACCGCGAAGTCGCAGCTTTCCTCTTCTGCTGTCTGGCCATGACGATGGAAATGCTGTTCTTCACTTCCTTCGGCACGCGGCCTGCCGTCTTCATCTTCGTCCTGTTCGGCTTTGCCGCCACCTATCTGAAGATTTCCGGCGAACCGTTCCGTCGTCGTCCGGCCCGGCCTGTGCGGGCGGCCGTCGCATCATGATCAGGCCATCAAGGGCGTCAGCAGGGCGCTCCCTATCCCGCCCACCAGAATGCCGCCAAGGCCGGCCCCGATGAAGATCAGTTCCTTCCGCAGGTCCAGCAACTGCGCCCGGTGCATCCGGGCCCATTTGAAAAGGACGGACGGCAGTTCCATCAGCCCGATGGCCGCCACAAGGCCAAGCTGTCCTTCCGCCAACCAGGCAAGGGGCGCAGCCACGCCCAGCCAGACCAGCTTGGCGATGCCGGCCTGGAAGGTGGTGGCGATCCGGCCGGTCGCGGTCAGCGTTTCATTCGAACTGTAGGAAGCCAGGGCGAAAAAGGGGGTAATAGCCAGCAATTGCAGATAGATGGCGGTCCCGGCATAGCGATGGTCGTAGAGGATCGCGATCAGCAACGGCGCCGATCCGATCAGCCCGCCCGCGGCGAAGCTGTAGAGCAGGGACGGGAGCCACCTCTTGGCATAGAAGATCGCGCGCAGGTCGCCTTCGCCCCTGCGCCAATATTCCGCATAGCTGGGATAGAGCACGCGGCTCGCATAGGCGGTGGTGAAGGCCATCGGCGCGGCGGCAAGATTACCCGCCAATATGTACAGGCCGAAAGCGTCCAGCGTCATGAAACGCGCCAGGATCAGCTTGTCGCATTGCATCAGCAATAATGTGATCAGGCTCGATCCGGTGACGTAGCGCGCAAAGCGCCACAGGTCGCGGGCATAAACGGGATCGAAGGCCAGCCGCCGTCGCGCGTCCGGGAAGACCGCATAGCTCAGCAGGCTCTTGCAGGCGCTGGCGGCGATCAGGGCCGTAAGAACCGCCCAGACATTGCGCCACAGGATGGCGAGCAGCACGCTGACGGCGATCTGGACGATCATCACCCCCAGTTCCAGCAGCGAAAGGCGAAGGATCATCCTTTTCCTGATCGCGGTGAGCAGGCTGAGCGACCCAAGCCCCTCCAGGATGAAGATGAGCGCGGACGCTTCGATCATCGGCGCGAGTTCCGGCTTGGCGAAGAAAGCCGCGATCGGCTCGGACAGGGCGATCAGCGCGGCGGTCAGAATGGCGGAGCGCAGAAGCGCGATTGTCCAGACTGTGTCGAGGAAACGTACCGAATCGCCCTTTTCATGCCGCACCACAAATGCCTGGAAACCCAGATCGGATATCATGGCCGCGGTGAAGGAAACTGAAGCGATGATGCCGGATATGCCGAATGCCTCCGGAACCAGCAGGCGGGTCAGCACGACGCTGCTGATCGCCCGCAACAGATTGTTGAGGATGACCGATGCGACAACGACATTGGTGTCGCGCGTGGCGAAATCGATCAGCCGGGCCAAAATCTGGCGGCCCGCCAATGCGCCGGCGTCGCGTAGCTGCAGATTGTTCTGATTCATCGCCTGCGTTCCGCGAGCGTCGCGCGATACCAGTCGACCATCCTGCCGCCCACGGCCTCCATCGAAAAACGCTCCCGGCAATGCCGCCGGCCATTGTCGGCCATAGAGGCCGCTTCTTCGGGATGATCCATCAGCCATTCCAGATTGCGCGCCAGGGCATCGGGATCGCCCATGGGTGTCAATAGCCCTTGCCGACCTGCCTGAAACATCTCCTCCGCCCCCGCCCAGTCCGTGGAGATGACCGGGCATCCCGCTGCCAGGCTTTCCACCAGCGTGTAGGAATAGGTTTCGCTTCTGGATGCCTGAACGGTCACAAAGGCCTTCCTGCGCAACCGGGCGATGGTGTCCGGCGGCTGCCGGCCGATGAAGCGGACCCCCTCCCGTCCGCGCGGCGACAGATGCGTGGCGACATAATCCTTGAATGACAGGGCGCGTCCGGGGGACAGGGCCATGCCCCAATCCGGCCCGACCAGCGTCAGGCGGACGGACGGGCGTCGCGCGATCAGGCGGTCGAACGCCAACAACATGGTGTCCGCGCCCTTGGCATAATCGAACCGGCCGACCATCAATATGTGCTGCCGGTCGCAGTCATCCAGCCGCCACTGGCGGGCGGGCAATCCGACGGGATTGGGGATAGCGGTGCTCATGCCGCGGGCGGGCCGCCGATAGCGCGCGCAAGCGGCCTGAAGCGTGGCGCGGGTCGGCGCCGTCAGCGAAACGGCCCGGCGTACCGCCCATCCTTCCGCCTCGCATCGGTGGCGATAGGCCTGCATCTCCTGTTCGGTGCGCGGTACGGGCGCCTTCAGGAAGAAGGGACCGTGCAGCCGAGTCACGACCGGAACGCCCGACAGGCGCCGGACGGCGTCGCTCCAGCCGAAACTTTCCTCCATATCGAGGATGTCCATCGGCATGATCCGATGGGCCGCCTGCACCTGCGCGGCCACGGCGCGGCCGATGGCGGGCAGGTCCCCCCTGTGACGCTCCCTGTGGCGAAGCCAGTGCCGCGCCAGGGCGTTGACCGGTCCGGCGCGTCCGGATGCGAGGGGCAGATCGTGGATGCGGCCATCGCCATCCACCACCTGTCCGTCCGCGATGATCGACACCCGATGTCCCTGGGCCAGCAGATAGTCGCGCATGGCCGCCACATAGGTCACGATGCCGTTGGCGGCCATGGCGGGCGGCCAATGGGGCGAACAATAACCGATATGCACCCATGGCCTCCCTGCTTCCGGTTCGCCTATCTTATCGGTGGGAGCGCAAGCAAATCGATCATGAGAACTCCCCGGGTGTTTTACCGCGCTTGTGCGGGAGAGGACGAAGGCGCTTAATCCTTTCCGGCGCAAGTCGCCGCAACGGGATTTAAGAGGGACGAATGGCACTGCTCGATCTCGCGGATATTGGCGGCTACAGATGCTTCGATCCGGAACAGTGCAGGGCGGTGGGCAAGGCGCTTTTCAATCGATATGCGTCTGAAAGGCCTTTTCCGCATGTCGTCATCGACGATTTCCTAGATGCCGATATACTTAGGAAGGTTGTCTCGGAATTTCCGGATAGCAGCGGACATGGCAGTTTCAACCGCGATCAGGAAAGATTTAAGTTCCAATATCGCCCCGATCAGTGCAGCGGCGCCGCCACCCGCATGCTGTTCGCGGAACTGAACTCTTCCGCCTTCCTGCAATTTCTGTCCGAACTGACGGGCATTGCCGGCCTGATCCCCGATCCTTATCATGCCGGCGCGGGTCTCCATGAGATAAAGTCCGGGGGGCATCTGAGTATTCATGCCGATTTCCCCAGACATGAGGAAATGGGGCTCGACCGACGACTCAACCTGCTCATCTATCTGAACGAGGATTGGGAGGCTGGATATGGCGGATCGCTGGAACTGTGGGACAGGAAGATGCGCGCCGCCGAGCGCAAGATCATGCCGATATTGGGCAGGGCGGTCATCTTCAACACCGATCGGGATACTTTCCATGGCCATCCCGATCCGTTGCCCTGCCCGCCGGAACGGTCGCGCCGGTCGATCGCCACTTATTATTACACCGCGCCGGCAGTCGCCCGCCTCCGGACAGAGCGCACCACGGATTTCCGCAGGCGGCCCGGCACCAGCGACAAGCGCGACTGGCGGATCATGCTGCAGCATCTCAAGGCGGACTGGCTGCCGCCCGTGTTGCAGCGCCGCCGACCCGGTTGAAGGAGCGATGCATGCCGGACATGCCTTGCGCCGATGACGGCTCCGTCGGCTTTGTGGTCATCGGCCGCAATGAAGGGCTGCGTCTGAGGCGCTGCCTGGAAAGCGTCGCTCGTGAAACGCGGTGCATCGTCTATGTCGACTCCGGATCGAATGACGGGAGCCCCGATATTGCCCGGCGCCTTGGCATATCGGTCATCGAGCTCAGCGATGAGGCGCCCTTCACTGCCGCGCGGGCGCGCAATGCGGGCGCCGCCTGGATGCGCCAGCATGCTCTGCTCCTTCGCTATATCCATTTCATCGACGGCGATTGCGAGTTGCAGCCCGATTGGCTCGCCCGGGCCCTGGCGGCGATGGCAGCGGAGCCGCAACTGGCCGCAGTGTGCGGCCGCCGCCGCGAGCGCCATCCGGATCGGAGCGCCTATAACCGGCTCTGCGACAAGGAATGGAACACGCATGTCGGCATCGTCGACACATGTGGCGGAGATGCGTTGTTGCGCGTTGAGCCATTTTGGGAGGTGGGCGGCTTTTCCGAGACCTTGATCGCCGGAGAGGAACCCGATCTTTGCCACAGGATCCGCCGGCGCGGATGGATCATCCGGCGCATCGATGCCGAAATGACCGTGCATGACGCCGCCATGACGCGCTTTGCGCAATGGTGGCAGCGTAATCGTCGCAGCGGATATGCTACGGCCCAGGCTTTCGTCCTGCGCGGGAAGGAGGCCCGAGGACTGCTGAGGAATGTAGTCAGCAATATATTCTGGGCCATTCCTCTTAGCTGGCCATTATGGCCTGTTTTCTGGTGCCGCATTTTCGCGCGCCGGGGTGCGCTTGAAGCGAGTTTCCTTTTGTTAGGGAAATTGCCGCATCTCCAGGGCCAGATGGATTATTGGCGCAGCAGGCGACGCCTTATCGAATATAAATGATCGTTACCGAAATCAGATGCCGAACGACAGGATAAAGTCTGGGTACGCAAGATCCCGGACCTTATGCCGACGGATGCATGCGAAGTCGTCCCGCCGGATCATTACGCCACCCTCTAGAAGCCGGCCGGTGGCGCTTCGCTGAAAAAGGATAATGTCAGCGCGCAGCCGATAAGCCCCTTGGAAATGGCATATGCCACCATATGCGATCGATTGCGCGTCCGCGTCTTAAGGCGAACGCGCCCGATATGGCGTTCCACCGTCCGGGGCGCGATCTTGAGATTCTGGGCGATTTCCTTTGCTGACTGACCCTTGGCGATGCGAGTGAGAACTTCCATTTCCCTCTGCGTCAGCCAGCTCTCCCAAGCGGGATCGACATCATCCATAGAGCTACCCCATGCAATAAGGTGAACGCCGTTTCGCCCGAGATTGAGTTTTTCTGCTTTGTGATAAGCTTATCAAATATGTAAATACTCTACACTGGAATATGTCCGAAGTTAATAGGTGGGTGCCCTTAAATTTCGCAAAATATGATTTTACCAATCCGGGGTATCCGGATTCTACGGTTCAACTTCGCCCATTGCCAGATGAGACGCTCCAGCTTTCGAAAAGCATCAATGTTGATGGGGTTTCCATCTGTCTGATGATGCAAGGCGATGCCCTTTTTACGTGGGGGAAAATGACCCGCATTTTTCCATTGCCGATCAAGTGCGGCGGAAGCAAACATATGAATTTAAAGACTTAAAGTGAAACAGGATGGATTACGGGCAGGAAGAAAATCAACCCGTAATCAAAAAGGGGTATTGCCTCGAATCGTAAAGATATATAATCTTGGTTACGGCATCGAAACTAGCAGGGTAAATCCCTGTAGTTATGTCCAACTTATTCAACCTGTGGATAAAGCTTTACAGGCGGAATAATTCCGTGGTCGCGGTTGCAACTTTGGATCTGCGTAACTGTATGTGTCGGTGGGGCAGGGAAGCCCCATGAGGCTTGTACACAGGCGCGGTATTTGGGGGACCAGCATGCCACATTATAACACTTCAAGCGCTATTGAACTTACCAATCGGGAAACCGAGGTTCTGCAACTTGTCGCCTTCGGCCTGTCGGCCAAGAGGGTGGCGAGAGAACTTGCTATCGCAACCTGCACGGTCGAACGCCACATCGAAAATGTAAGGCTGAAGACGCGGACACGGAACAGGGCCCATATGATCGCTTATGTGATCCGCACGGGAATGTTACCGATACAGCAGGAATCATCCTGACAATCGAAAGGGGATGGATACGGCTTTCCATCGGATCGGCCGGAACCGGACCTGATTTGCCGCCCGGGAGCGTCGGGCGTGCAATGGCCATGCAGAATGGAAGGCGATGAACAATCCGGGCGAACAAGCCGGGTCCGTCGCGCGTCCGCACCGGGAAGTTCCGCTGGGAATATTGCCGCTGACAACGCAGATGTGCGATTTCATCGCGTTCAATGTTTCGGCCATATTCCTCAAGACATGGGTGGATGGCGCGGAGACCGGATTATCCTTTGCGGAGGCCGGCAGGCTGGGCCTGGCGGGCGGCACGATCTTCGTCATCGTCGCGCAACTCACAGGAGCTCACGAAGTCGAACTCCTATTTTCCGTGCGCAAGAACTGGTCGCGCCTTTTCAGCGCCTGGCTTGGTACGGCCCTGTTGCTGCTGTCGCTGGGTTTCATGCTCCGTCTGATGCCGGCCATTCCGCGCAGCGGCATTTTGTTATGGTTCGCCTCGGGTCTTGCGCTGTTGGCCCTGTCCCGCGCAGTGCTTGTGCTGATCGCGCGACATCTCAAGAGACGAGGATGCTTCAATCGTCGATGCGCGATCTACGGTGCTGGAGAACAGGGGCGCGATCTGGCCCATTATATCATCAACCACGACAAGCTGACGCTTTCGCTCATCGGTTTCTATGATGATCGCGATCATGAGCGGCTGGGCGAATGTCTTCCGCTTCCGCTTCGGGGCGATATGGAAGACCTTGTCTCCGCAATCCGGGCGGGGGAGGTCGATCAGGTGATCCTGGCGCTTCCCTGGGCCGGTGAAGTGCGGCTGCGGCAGATCGTGGCGGCGCTGTCGGTGACGCCCGTGCAAATTCGGCTGGCCCCTGAAAAAGCGGGGTTCGCCTATGCCCGCATGCCCGTGATGCTGCTGGGCGGTTTGCCGGTCATGACCTTGCACGAAAAGCCGATGCACGGCAGCAGGGTCATGGAGAAATGGGCGGAAGACCGCCTTTTATCCTTGTTGCTGCTGATCCTGTCCTCTCCGCTTTTCCTGCTCATTGCCTTGGCCATCAAGATCGAATCCCCTGGACCCGTCTTCTTCGTCCAGCGCCGCGAAGGCTTTAACTGCCATGATTTCCGGATACTGAAATTCCGCAGCATGCATGCCGACAGGTGCGAGGCGGACCATATCGTCCAGGCGAAAAGGGACGATCAGCGAGTGACCCGTGTGGGCGCCTTCCTGCGGAAGACCAGCCTTGATGAATTGCCGCAGCTCCTGAACGTGCTGTCGGGCGACATGTCGCTGGTCGGACCACGCCCGCATGCGCCGTCGACACGGGCCGCCGGCAGATTGTTCAGCGACGTCCTGACATCCTATGTCGCGCGACACAAGGTGAAGCCGGGTCTGACGGGATGGGCGCAGATATGCGGCTGGCGTGGCGAAACCGACACCGAAGACAAGCTGATCGGGCGGATCGAACATGACCTTTATTATATCGAAAACTGGTCGATCTGGTTCGATCTCTACATCATCCTGCGCACGGTCTTCGTCCTGTTCGGGGGTCAACGGGCGTATTGAAACTCAACCTGTAGCGCCGAAAACCGAATATGGAAAATTCATCATCTACCCGTACATTATGGAGGATCTTCGAAGGTCCGTCGGTCAGGCCGGCGACATCGATCGCCTATACCAGTCTCGCCCAGGAGACGACATTGTCGTTCTGAATCAGGGTTTCGACCCGGGCATGGACGAACGCCCCGATATTGACCGTTCGTGCACCGTGATCCAGCCCGGTCGGAATTTCCGCCGGGTCCTGGCTCAGGCCGATCCCGCAAGCCTTGAGGCAGGCTTCCTTGCGGGTCCAGCCCGACAGGAAGAGGTCGCTTTCCGACATGCCGGGCCGGGCCTGGCACAATGCGGTCCGTTCCTCCGCGTCAAAGCAATCTTCCGCCAGGGCAAGAGCCTGCGGGAACGGGCGGCGGCGTTCGATGTCCACGCCCAGCGGGCTCCGCCGGGTCACGCCGATCAGGATATGGTCGTCCGAATAGCTGAGGTTGAAATGCAGATCGGGCCGATCCAACAGGATGGGCTTCCCATTGCCGGTTTCCCCAAAACGAAGGCCGTCGGGCGCCAGTCCCGACCAGTCGGCCAGCATATGGCGCAGCATGCCGCGTCCGGCGAGAAAGCGATGGCGGTGCCGGGCGAAGCGGAATCTGGCTGCGCGTTCGCATTCCTTCCAGCACCTGGGGAGGAGCGCGCCTTGCGGAACGTCATGGATGTGGACCAGGCGCAGCTCGACATCCGTTCCGGCGGGCAGCAGCCTGCCTTTGCGCATCATGTGACCTGCATCTCGGCAGGAATGGAGGCGGGATCGTCTTTTGGGCGGCGCGGGTTCCGTGCCTTGGCGCGTAAGGCCGAACAGGCCAGGAAGTCGGAGAGGAGATGAGCGGGATCAGGATCGGGCAGCGATTGCAGCTTGCGGCGCAGGCGCCATGCGGCATGCGCGGTCATCCAGGCCAGATCGGCGCAGACAGCATAGGCTCGGCCATGATTCTTGACGAAATAATGCCGCCTGGATTCGAACCAATAGCGCGGCAGCCGCGATACGACCGCGCCCTTGCCCGTAAGTCCCGTACTTTGGCCCGCGATATGCAGCACGCGGGCGTCGGGAACATACCAGCATTGCCAGCCCACGCGATTGGCGCGCAGGCAGAAGTCCGTTTCCTCGAAATAAAGGAAATAATCTTCGTCCAGGGCGCCTATCGCGTCCAGCACGCCTGCGCGGATCATCATGCTGGCGCCCGATACCCAGTCGACGCGGGTCGGCCGTTCGCCGACCCGGCGAAGGACCGCCGCGTGCCTCAGCAATCGGCTCACCAGACCGAGCCGCGCCCCTCGTTCGATTTCACCGGCGATGCTCGGAAAGCGGAAGGCATAGGGCCAGACGATGCCGTCCGCATCTTCGATCAGGCTGCCGGCAATGCCGGCTTGCGGATGCGCGCGCATGAAGCCGATCAGGGCATGAAGGGCGCCGGGGCGGACCCGCGTGTCCGGATTGAGCAGCCATATGAAGGACGGCACGAAGCCCGTGGGCGCGGAGGCGATCGCCAGGTTGGTGCCATAGGCAAAGCCGCCATTTCGTTCCGAACGGACGAGGCTGGCCCAGTCGCTCCATCCCCGGTCGCGGATGGCTTCCCCGATCCGCTCCGCCGAACCGTCGCTGGAGGCATTGTCGACGATCACCACGCGCGCCTGGGTATAGGTCTCAATTTCTCCGGCAAGGCTTGACAGGCAATCGACGACAAGGCCGTCCGTCCGGTAGTTCACGACAGCGATCAGCACGGGCGATTGCCGGGGACGTGATGCAGGGGGCATGTTCATCCCGCTTGTTCCCGCGATGGTTCGGCAAGGTCCCGCGGCACTGGCGCTTCAGCCGCCGCCGGGTTCCGGTTGCGCCCGATCAGCACGTCGTCCAGAGCATCCTGCATCAGCCGCGCGAGGGAGGTCACATGCGGCTCTTGCAATGCGCTGCTATGGCCGCCTGCTATTTCCACCACTTCGATATAATGTGCGACCCGGCGCCCCCACCCGAGGGCGACGTCACCGAACTGGTCGGAAAAGGGGTGATCGTCCACTGCGCCATTCCCCGCCGTCGCCTTGTAGAGAACGACCTTCTGCGACTGGATCAGGCCGCTGGGCCGATGCATCCGGTGCGCAGCCTGATAGAGTTCGAGGAAGGAGAGGTGGGCGGGAGCCGCCTCGCCCGCGTGACGGGCGCGCGCCACGGCTTGATCCATCCGACGACGGTCCCGCCGGGAAGCCATTTCATAGGCCAGCATATTGCCGAATTTCCGCACCGTGCCGGGAATCAGTGCCGCCAAGCCCCAAAGCGACCGGCGATTGCGGCCGAAACCTTCCCTCACCCGCCGCCATCGCATCCGCATCGCATGGAAGGGACGCTCCGAAGCCTCCACATCGGCGGCGTCCATGATCCCGAGATAAGCGACATCCTCGCCCGCATCCTCCAGCTGGCGCGCCATTTCCGCCGCGATCACGCCCCCGGCGCACAGCCCGGCCAGCATATAGGGACCGGCGGGCTGCACCTTCCTCATCCTTTCCACATGTCCTCTCGCCATGGCGCTGATGCTGGAATGAACGAAGCTGCCGTCCGGATGGCGTTCGGGTTGGATGGCAAAGACGGGCGGTCCCTCCAGCTGCAGGGCGAGCGTGCGGTAGAGCAGCGTTTCGCCGAGGCCGTCATGAACCAGGAACAGCGCGCCCGGCTCGTCGCCCGGCCGCAGCAGCAGGATGCCGGGTGCGGGACCTGCCGGCGGCGGCCGGTCCGCCTCATCCAGCGGCCCTTCCGCCGGGGTGATGAGCGCCGCCAGCCGCGCCAGGGTGGGCGCCTCTATCAGGGCGGTAAGAGGCAGATTCTGCCCGAACCGCTTGCGCAGGCGGTTGATGAGCTGCACTGCGAGCAGCGAATGGCCGCCCAGGTCGAAGAAATCGTCGTTGCGCCGCACCGCAGCCGTGCCCAGCATGTCCTGCCACATGGTGGCGATGATGCGCTCCGTTTCGGTCCGGGGACTCTCTTCCGGCGGAAGCTCGTCCGTTGCGGCCGCGCCTTGCCGCTTTCGTCGGGACGGGGCGCGGAGTTTCGCAAGCATGGGGTTCAGCTTTTGCGGAGAAATGATGATCGGCCCGGTCTCTCGTGACGCAAGCAGGCGGTCGATGACCTCCATCCCGTCCAGCGACGACAGGCCCGTCCGATCGTCGGCATCGGTCATTGCAGGGCTTGCTGAATTGCTGCCGGTCAGGCTTGACGGCTGTCGCAGCCTCATCATGGCGAAGCCTTCGATTTCCGCCAGAACCTGTCCTTGCGGGGAAGCGATGCTGATGTCGAAAACCGCGATCTCGCCCGGTTGCGTCGCATCCGGCCGCAGGCGGACATGGCTGACGATCTGGGCAGGCAGCGGCGCGGTCAGGCGCAGGGCGCCATAGGATGCCGGGGCGTAGAAGTCGGTCGCGCCGTCAAAGCCGGGGATCAGCATCTGGGCGCCAGCCGTCGCGAAATCGAGGAGGGCCGGATGCAGGGCAAGACCGGGCAGGTCGGCAGCGAAAGCGTCGGGCAGGCGCAGATCGATCAGCGCTTCGTCGTGGCCGATATGCACGGCCTCGATGTTCCGCCAGCGCGGACCGAAGGAGAGATGGGCGGCCGAGCCGATCGTGCCACCGACCAGCCTATGGGGGCATCGCGCTGCGATCGTCTCCCGATCCAGCCGCCTGCCGTCCTGCGGCGTGCCGATCAGCGCATGGCCGCGCGCATGCTGGGTCCACGGCGCGCCTTGCTCCGCGGTCCTGTCACGGCCCATGATGTGGAAACGCCATGCTTCGCCGCCCTGATGCAGCAGGTCGATCTGCAGGTCCCGATCGCCATCGTCGGCCACGGCAAAGGGTTCGAGGAACAGCATCTCGCGCAGTTCGAACGGCCGCTGCCCGGCAATATCCTGGAAGGCCTGCCGCACCAGTTCCACCAGGCCGGAACCGGGTAGGAGGGCCGCGCCGTCGGTGAGCCGATGTTCGTCCAGCAGCCAGTGGGTCCGCGGCGAAAGACGGGCGGAGACGGTGCGCCGGTCCTGTGTGTCGATCAGGATCCGGTCGAGCAAAGCGGCGCCCGCCGCTCGCCCGTTTTCGGGCGAGCGGAGCGGACGAGGCGGAGGCACCATGATGGAAGCGGCCATCCCCGTTTCCTGCCAGCGCGGCCATCCCGCCGCGATGACCGCCATTCTTCCCCGGCCTGCCTTATGCCGCGCATAGCTGTCCAGAAAGGCGTTGGCGGCGGCATAGTCAGCCTGCCCCGCAATGCCCGCCACCGCGCTGATGGAGGAGAAGAGCATCAGGAAATCCGGTTCCTCATGCGCCAGCGCCCTTTCCAACGCCATTGTGCCCTGGACCTTGGGCGCCAGAACGGCCGCCGCGCCGTCCATCGACTTCAGCGCCAGCGGCCCGTCGTTCAACAGGCCGGCCATATGGAAGACGCCGTGGATCGGCCCGAAGCGGGACCGGGCGGAAGCGACGGCCTTTCGCATCTGGCGGCTGTCGCTGATGTCCGCCTCTATCAGCAGGATTTCCGCGCCTTTCTCTTCCAGCGCGCGAAGCCTGCGAATGCGCCGGCACATGATGTCTCCGGGCGAAAGCGTCGCCAGCAGCTCGGCCCATTGGTTCCTTGGCGGGACGGGGCCGCGCGCCACCAGCACCAGCCGGGCGCCCTGCGTTTCGAACAGATGCTCCGCAAGGCGGAGTCCTATGCCGCCGAGGCCGCCGGTGATCAGATAGGTGCCGCCGGGCCTCAGGCGGCTTTTGTCCGCTGGAGCGAGCCGTTGCGGTTCGAATGTCTCGACCCAGCGTTCCAGCCGGCGATAGGCAACGACGGAAGCGCTGTCCTCCGCCGTCGCTTCCGCGACGATGCAGGCCGCCAATTCTTCGCGGCGGCCGGCGTCGTCGGGCAGGTCGACATCGACGCTCACCGTCCGCATGGCGGGATATTCGCCGGGTATGACGCGGCAGGGCCCCAATGCGGCTGCCTTTGCGGGATCCACCGGCTCGTCCCCGATGCGCTGCATGGCTGTTGATATGAGGCCGATCGTAATCGGTTGTTCGACCGCCGCTTCCCCCAGGGCGCGGCAAAGGTGAAAGAGGGACCAGAAACCGCGTTGCATGACGTCTTGGCCTTCGCCCACCAGCCAGTGGTGGAAGATTTGCCGTGGCATGCGATCGCGGTCCGCCAGATATGCGACCAGTCTTTCATAATCTTCCGGACGGGCGGGATTGATCGTCAGGCTGTCGTCGCCCTTCACGCGGAACCGCTTGCCGGCTCGAACCGTGGTCACGGCGCATCCCGCATTCTGGAGCCGAGCCGCCAGCACATCGCCCAACCCGGCCTCGTCCAGGAACAGCAGCGCCGTGCCGGGTTCCGGAACATCCGAAGCAAGCGGCGCCAGGCGCCATGCGGGGCGGTAGAACCAGCCTGCCTTGTCCGGATGACCGATCATGTCGACATCGTCAGCGCTGTCGCCAGCGCGGATCCGCCCCGGCTCGATCCAGTGCCGCTGGCGTTCGAAGCGATAGCCGGGCAGAGGTACGCGACGGCGTTTCTCCCCGGCGTGGAGCTTCTCCCAGGCGACGGGATAGCCCGCCATCCAGAGGCAGCCCAATGTCTTCAGCATATAGGCCTGGTCGTCGAAATGCTCGTCGGCATGGCGGAGAGAGTTGAACACCGGCTGGTCCGATCCGCGTGCCCGATGTTGGCGTGCAAGGCTGGCGAGCGTCCGTCCCGGGCCGACTTCCAGCAGGACATGGCCGCCGGGCAGCAGCTTTTCCAGCGCCGCATCGAAGCGGACGGTTTCGCGCAAATGGCGCACCCAATAATCCGGATCGGTGACATCCTCCGTCCGTGCCCAGTCGCCGGTCAGGCTGGACAGGAAAGCCCGGCTGGGCGGTTCCATGCGGATGCCGTTCACCAAATGCCGGAAATCGTCCAATATGGGATCGAGCATGGCGCTGTGCGCCGCGACGGCGATGGCGACCTGCTGGCTGGACACGCCGGCGCTCTCCAACGTGGCGCGGAGCTGCTCTATGGCTTCGATCGGTCCCGAAGCGACTGTCAAGGCAGCGCCGTTGACGGCGGCAATGGACAGATCCGGGCCGATATGGGGACGAAGCGCTTCTTCGGACAGCGGGACGCTCAGCATTCCTCCCGGCGGCAGGGACTCGAACAGCCGGGCCCGTCCCCATGCCAGCCGGAGCGCCGACTGCAGATCGAAGACGCCAGCCAGATGCGCCACCACATATTCGCCCATGCTGTGGCCGATCATCGCATCCGGTTCGACGCCCCAGTTCATCCACAGCCGCGCCGTCGCATATTGAATGGTGAACAGCAGCGGCAGGCCGATGGCCGGCCTTTGCATGGCGTCTGTGGAGATCGCATCCGGACCGGGAAACAGGGCAGCGCGGAAGTCGGTCGGGGTCAGATCGGCCAATAGCGCCAGACATTCATCGACGGCATCGCGGAACACCGGTTCCGCCTCATACAGATCGCGCGCCATGCCCGCATATTGCGCGCCGCCGCCCGCGAACAGGAAGGCCAGCTTGCGGCTGGCCGGGACGCAATGACGGTTCGCGCTGAAGACGGATTCGCCGTCCCTGATCGCGCCAGCCGCCGATTCATGGCTTTGGGCGACGGCGATGCGGCGAAAGGGGAGAAGCTTTCGACCCCTCTGGAGCGTGAAGGCGATGTCGGCCAGCGCCTGATCGCCCCGTCGTTCGAGATGATCGGCCAGCGCCAGGCCATTGGCCTCCAGCGCGGCGGGAGAAGCGGCGGACTGCACCAGCAACTGCCATTTCCGGGACGGGCCGGAGGGAGCGGGCGGAGGGGCCTCCTCCATCACGACATGGCAATTGGTGCCGCCGACCCCCAATGAACTGACGCCTGCGCGCAAGGGCGATCCCGCCACACTGTCCCAGCGACGCAGGCGTCCATTGACGAAAAAGGGCGACCGTTCGAACCCGCAAGCGGGATTGGACCGGCTGTGGTGCAGCGACGGCGGCAGTTCGCGATGCTGAAGCGCCAGCGCGACCTTGATGAAGCTGGCGACGCCCGCGGCCGTATCGGTATGGCCGATATTGGGCTTCACCGATCCGATGGCGCAGATTCCCACCGCGTCGGTATTCCCGCGGAAGGCTTGCGTCAGCGCCGCGATTTCAATGGGGTCCCCGACCGGCGTCCCGGTGCCATGCGTTTCGACATAGCCGATCGATCCGGCATCCACATTGGCGATGCTCAGCGCTTCGGCAATGGCGCGGGCCTGACCGTCGACGCTGGGCGCGAGATAGCTGACCTTCCCCATGCCGTCATTGTTGACGGCCGAACTGCGGACGATGGCATGGATATGATCGCCGTCCTCCATCGCGTCGCGCAGGCGGCGCAGCACGACGACGCCCGCGCCACTGCCGAAGACGGTTCCCGCCGCCTCAGCGTCGAAGGCGCGGCAATGGCCGTCGGGCGACAATATCTCGCCCGGCTCGTACCGATAGCCCCGGCCATGGGGCAGTTCGATGGTGACGCCACCGGCCAGCGCCATGTCGCTTTCGCCGTTGAGCAGGCTCTGCATGGCCATGTGGATCGCGACCAGCGATGTCGAACAGGCCGTCTGGACGCTGACGCTGGGGCCCTTGAGGTCGAGCAGGTAGGAAGCGCGGGTGGCCAGGAAATCCTTGTCATTGCCGGTGTGGCGCATCAGGAAGAAGCCGACCTGGCGCACCAGATCGGGATTGGTCAGCAGATTATAGGGCAGATAGGCATTATGCCCCGACCCGGCGAACACGCCTATGGCGCCCCGGAAGCGGTCGGGCGCGTGACCCGCATTTTCCAGCGCGGCCCAGGCGCATTGCAGGAAATGGCGATGTTGCGGGTCCATGATGGCGGCATCCCGCGCGCTGAGTCCGAACAGTGTCGCGTCGAACATCTCCATGTCCGGCATCGGGGCGGCCGCCCGGACATAATGCGGATCGGCCAGCGCGCGGGGATCGACGCCGGCCGCCAGCAATTGCTCGTCGCTCAGCCGGACAATGGATTCCCGTCCCTCGCGCAGATTGGCCCAATAGCTCTCCAGATCGGGGGCGCCGGCAAAGCGGCAGGCCATGCCGACGACGGCGACATGATTGTCCAGGTCGGGATCGTCGGACCGCATGTCCGGCCATGTCGCATGCTGATCCATCAGGCCTGGCTCCGCTCACCGGCCAGCACCGGGGGCCTGGCGGCGACACGCCGGGCAAGTGCGGCGCGTCGCCCCTCCGCCCGGGCGAGGCCATCCCGTGCCCCGCGGTCATTCGTCCCGCCGTCCGACAGATGCGCCGCCAGCGACCGGACGGTCGGGAAGCGGAAAATATCGGTCAGCGCCAGGTCGTAACGCAGGTCCGTCGTCAGGCGCCGATGCATCTGCACCGCCAGCAGCGAATGGCCGCCCGCATCGAAGAAATTGTCGAGCGATCCCACTGATTCCAGCTTCAGCACATCGCGCCAGATCGCGGCGATCCTTGCCTCGACCCCCTCCTGCGGCGCGACGAAGGCCTGCTGCGAAACCGGCGTCGCCCGTTCCGGGTGGGGCAGGGCGGCGCGGTCGATCTTGCCATTGGGCGTATGGGGCAGCCGCGCCAGCCCCACATAATGGGTCGGCACCATGAAGTCCGGCAGTTCGGCGCGCAGCCTTTCCCGGATTCCGCTGAAATCATGATTGGCGGGGAGCGGCGCGGCATAGGCCACCAGCATCTGTTCGCCATCCTCGGTCCGGATCGCGTTGACCACGGCTTGCCCTACACCGTCCATGCGGTGGAGCAGCGCCTCGATCTCGCCCAGTTCGATGCGATAGCCGCGTATCTTGACCTGGTGATCGAGCCTGCCGAGAAATTCGAGCGTGCCGTCGCGCCGCCTGCGTCCCAGATCGCCGGTGCGGTAAAGGCGGGCGCCCGGATCGGCGGGATCGGGCACGAAGCGTTCGGCGGTAAGCTCCGGCCGGTTCAGATAGCCCCTGACCACGCCGCTGCCTCCGATCACGATCTCGCCCGGCACGCCAGGGGGCAGAGCGTGCTGTCGGCTGTCCATGATCGTGACGGACTGATTGGCGAGCGGCGTGCCCAGGGGCACTGGCCCACCCCCCTCCGTCACCGGATGGAGGGCGGACCAGATGGTTGTCTCGGTGGGGCCATACATGTTGGTGATCTTGCCCCGGACGGTTCCCAGAAGCTCTTGGGCAAGATCGGGCGGAAAGGCCTCTCCCCCGATCATCAGATGGTCCAGCGCGGCGATATGCGGCCGTACCCCCGGTTCCGCCAGAAGCATGCGCATCAAGGAAGGCGTGCATTGCAGGTGCGTCACCCGGTGCCGTTCCATCAGCGCGGCCATCGGTTCGCCAGCCGGTTCGTCCGCCTCCACGGCCAGTCGGCGCAACCGGTCGAGATGGGGCAGATGCGCCAGGACCTGTTCGCCATCGACCCCGAAATCGATCAGGCTGGCGATCTCGTCCACACCGATGGCGCGCAGCCTGTCGACCATGGCGATGCATTGTTCGGGCGTGCCGAACAGCCCACTGCTCTCGAAATAGCGGTCGAAGGCATGCTCCAGCAGCATGTCGGTTTCTTCGGCGCTGAGGCTGTCGAACTCGATGTCGGATACCGTTTCCGCCATGCCAGGCCGCCGCTTGAACGCCGGGAAGGACCAGGCATATTGCTTCACCAGGCTGGTGGCCGTGCGCAGATAGGCGATCAGCGGTTCGCGCACGATGCTGCGGATCGCTGCGGCGTCGGGGCCGACGAAGCTGTGCAGCATCAGCGCGACCTGGCCCTCGCCTTCATGTCCCGCGTTCCGGCGCGCCTGCCGGTAGGTGGCGATCTTCCCTGCCAGCTCGTCGATGGACTGGCCCAGCAGATGGGTCAGGATCGATGCGCCGGCGCGACCTGCCGCCGCGAATGTCTCGATGCTCCCGGCGGAGGTGATCCAGCAGGGCAGTTCCGGCTGTACCGGGCGCGGCAAAGTCCGCACCTCGGCCGGGCCGACCGGCCCATCGAAACGGCGCGTTTCTCCCCGCCACAGCGCACGAACGGTTTCCATATCGCGCAGCAGCCCGGCATTGCGGTCGGCATAGGCTTCGGGACGCAGCAGGAAGTCATTGGGCTGCCAGCCGGAGGCGAAGGCGATGCCGACCCGGCCGTTGGAGATATTGTCGACCACCGACCATTCCTCCGCCACCCGCGCGGGATGGTGCAGCGGCAGGACGACGCTGCCGCCCCTGATCTGCACGCGGCTGGTAATCGCGGCAAGGGCGGCGCCAGTGACGGCGGGATTGGGGTAAAGGCCGCCAAAGGCATGGAAATGACGCTCCGGCGTCCATAGAGCAGCAAAGCCGTGGGTGTCGGCAAAGCGTGCACCCTCCAGCAGCAGGCGATATTTGTCGCTGCCCGAACTGGCTTCGTCGCTGGCGAAGTAGAACAGGCTGAAGGCGATGGGGCGACGGGGCTGCGCCACGGGCTTCAATTCATGGCCGGTGGTCAGCACCACATGCATCCCCCGCGTCAGCGTCCAGCACAGTTCCAGCACGGAAATGTCGAAGCTGAGGCTGGTGACCGCCAGCCAGGTGCCCAGCGCCCCGATATGCCGATCCATGCCTGCGAAGAAGTTCACGACATTGCGATGTTCGACCATGACGCCTTTGGGCCGGCCGGTGGAGCCGGAGGTGAAGATCACATAGGCCAGATGATCGGGCCCGCTGGAGGAAGGGAGGGATGCGCCGTCCTCACGTGCAATATCATGCCAATCGGCATCGATCCGGACCATCGGCGTTGCTGGGGCGTCCAGCGCAAGATGTGACCGGGTGACGATCGCTTGAAGCCCGGCATCCTCGATCATCTGGCTGATCCGCGCGGCCGGATAGGCCGGATCGAGCGGGACATAGGCTCCCCCCGCCTTCCATATGCCGAGCAGCGCCACCATCAGATCGGTAGACCGGTCGCAATGCAGCCCCACCAGGCCGTCGGGACCTATGCCCATCCGCCGGAGATGACGGGCAAGCCGGTTGGAACGTTCATCCAGTTGCCGGTAGGTCAGGCTTTCCATCCGGCAGGTCAGGGCGATTTTTTCCGGCGTGCGCGCGGCCTGCTGGCTGAAGAGCTGATGGACGGTTGCGTCCTGGCGGCAGGGCAGCGAAATGCCGTTCGACCATGACGCCGCCTGTTGCAGGAGGGCGGGATCGAGCAGCGGCAAATCAGCGACGGGACAATGCGGAGCGCCGACCGCGTGCCGGTGAAGCGTGGCGACGCCCTGTTGCATTGCCTGCACCGCCGCACCGTCGAGTGCGGCGCCGTCGAACAGCCAGCGCCATGCCCGTCCGTCGGAGCGAATGGCGATCGACAATTGGGAACCCGCGGGCAGCCTGCCTTCTTCGAGATCGTCGACGATCTGCACGATGACGGGGAAAGCCCGGTCCGGGACTCCATCGCCAGCCATGCGCGCGGGCAGGTCGACGCGATAGCCCAGCCGCCGGTGAACCTCACGCAGAGACGCCGAAAGCCTGTCGCGGAATCTTTGCATGCCAGCGTCGAAATCCATCGCGACGGGCATTGGCAGCACGGATGCGAACCATGGTTCCACGCCCGCAACCCGCATGCCGAGCACTGGATCGGCATAGCCGACATCGAATGACGCGCGATCATGGATGCGGGCCAGATAGGCAAGGGTCGACGCCAGCAGCGACTGAGCCGCATATGGACCGTCCGGTTCCTCCAGCACTGCGTCGATCCGTCCTGCGCCCGAAGCATCGGCGCTTCTTTCGATCCCATCGAGGGACAGGAGGTCCAGTCGACGCAACCGCTTGCGCCAATATTTCTCATGAACGGCGAAGGCCCCTGCCAGTTGAGACAGGGCATCCTGCCGCTCCGGTTCCAGCAGGGTGAACCGCAGGCCCGGCCGCAGCCCGAAGCGGGCCGCCGCGTCCGCCGCAGAGAGGGTGACGCCCTCGGCGGACATGATCCGGTCTATGGACAGGTCGCCATCGCCGGTCGCGACGGTCATGCCCTGCGCATCGATGCGGAGGATCGTTCCCGGCGCTGCGTCCGATCGGCTGTCCGTCGCCGTGGCGCTGGCTATGAAGAGCAGCCTGTCGCCCAGCAGCATGTTCGGCAGGGCGACGGGATTGGCATGGGTCCCGAAGTCCAGCGCGCGGACCAGGGCTTCGATCCTTTCCGCGCCAAGGGACCATGGGATTGCGCCAGCGCTTGCCGTGCGGTCGGCGCGGAACTCTTCCGTCGCGGCGAATTCAGCCTGATCGACTTCAATGAACGTCCCGGCGGCCAGTGCATCGACCAGTTCCGCAAAACTCTCCATGGCGGCGGCGAAGCATTTTGTGTTGAGTGAAAAGGCCGTCTCGCCGGGATCGATGGGGAATGTCCGTGCCGCCAGGATCGATCCCCGGTCGACTTCATGCGTCATGCGGTGCCAGCTTATGCCATGGTGCGGCTCGGCATTCAGCAACGCCCTTACGGGTGCGTTGAGCCCCGGATAGCGCGGCAAGGGACCGTCGTGGAAGTTGATCGCGCCCTGGGAAGGGAGCGCCAGCACCGCTTCGGACAAGATGTTGAGATTGGCGATACTGAAGAGATAGTCGAAGGTTCCGATGTCGGAGCCGTCAATATGGCCTGCGGACGTGATCCACGGAATATCTTTTTTCTCTGCCCAGTTGGCTATGGATTCCCTTTCCGTGACAATGGCAACGACATCATGACCGCGATCGAGAAGAATATGAGCGCATTCGATGAGAATCTGCTCATCACCGACGAGGACGCATCTCCATGGCTTCGATATTGCATGCATGATCGGCTTCGTCCCTGTTTCAGGAAAGGGTGATATGGGTCGTTCCACGCTTGCGGATCTGGCGGGCGACGACGATGCCGCAGGCCAGCAGGCAGAGATAGGAGCCAAGGCTGGGGCCATTCTCCTCCTGCGCTTCGTCCGCGCTGCGCGCCGCAGCCATGGACGCGCCGCTGGCGGTAACGGCGGTTTCCGTCGAAACGGCGGGCTGCGCATCGATGTTCTCATCGACCTGGCAGGTGAATATGAACAGCATCGCCAATAATGCGGTTGCTCTTTGAACAGCTTGTACCGACCAGAACGACATCGCATGCTCCTCGGCAATCGAAACGACATGAGACATTCGCGGTGCGACCCGGACGAGCCCCCTTTTGGGCTGGCTGACACTATGTTCGATCTGTCGGGTCGCTTTCAGCCTGTCCTTTGCGTCGTGGAAATTCGGAGGGTGGATTCTTAATTCAGCGGGCCGCGATCGGTGCGGACCCATTTGCGTTGGCGCTGGATGAGAAAGCGGGCGAGGACCGGCATTTTCCACAGCAGGTAGAGGAGCAGGCGATGGACCGTCGAGGCGGGAAGCAGGTCGCGCCCCCATCTGACCCAGACGCCAACAAGGCCCAGGCCGAACAGCGCGCCGCTGATGGTCAGGAACAGCAACGGCGCAATATTCTGCCCCAGCAGAGCGCTGATCCCCAGAAGCAGCATGGCCGCCGTCGACAGCATCGCCAGCAGGGCGAGGGGTGGAACCAGCAGGTCCAGCGCCAGCGCCCACGCGCCGACGCGCCCGCGCAGCGCGGCCGCGAACAGCCTCGCCGCATGGGCCGGCGCCGACGCCATGCTGCCATGTTCCCAGCGCGTGCGTTGCGAGACGGTGCCGCGGAGCGTGCTGGCGGCGCTGGTGAAGCGCGCATATTCCGCGAAGCGGACCCTGTCGCCGCGCAGATATAGATCCACACCCAGTTGCACGTCTTCGACCAGGCTGGAGGTGGCGAGCGGCGCGGTGCTGAACATGGTCCAGGGAAAGGCCATGCCGCTGCCCTGCAACAGCGCATGGCCCGCCAGTCTTTGCAGCCCCTTCTGACGCACGAAATTCTTGAGGCGGAAGGCCAGGTTCGACATGGCGATCCGCGGTTCGGCCGAACCGCTTTCGATCAGGTAGCAGCCCTGAAGCGCGGCATCGTTCCTCGCTGCCTGCGCAGCGATCAGGGGGATCGCGCCGGGTGCGGGCAGCGTATCGGCATCCAGCACGAGAACCACCGCGGGCGGATCGCCGCGCAGGGCGTCGCGGCCGAAGGCCAGGGCGAAGCCCTTGCCGCGATTGTCCGGGTCTTGTCGTTCGATCACTTCTGCGCCATGGGCACGGGCGACGGCTGCCGTGGCGTCGCTGCAATTGTCCGCGACGACGACCAGCCGGTCGGTCGCGGCAAGCTGGGCCTGTGCCGCTTTCAACGTTGCGGCGATAGCCAGGGCTTCGTCGTGCGCGGGGATCAGCACGGCGATCCGGGGTGAGGTCGCGGCCGGTGGGAACGCTGCCGCGTCCGACAGGGCGAGAAGACATTCCAGGCCGACCATGAGGAGCGGAATTCCGACCATGAGCGCGACGAGCCAGAGGAAGAGCGTCATCATCGTTACACCAGGGGACGGAAAAGCGCCGCCAGGGCGGCCGTGTTGCGATCCACGTCATGATAGCGGCGCACGCGCTGGCGTCCGACCTCCCCCATGGCGGCCAATATGTCGGCGTCCGTCTCCAGCACGGTTTGGAGCCCTTCGGCTATGGCCTCCGCCGAACCCGCCGGCAACAGGAAGCCGCAGGCGTCGTCGACCAGCTCGGGGATGCCGGAAATGCAGGATGCGACCACGGGCTTGCCAAGCGCCATGGCCTCCATCAGCACGACCGGCAATCCTTCTGCGAGGCTCGGTAGGATGAGGGCGCGGGCATTCAGCATTTCCTGACGCACGCGGTCCGCGCTGCACCAGCCCAGCAGGACGACGTGGTCGTGCAGTCCCAGCCGTTCGATCTGGTCTTCCAGTTGAGCGCGCAACTCGCCGTCGCCAATGATCCGCAGTTGGAAGCGATGGTCCTGGGCAACAACGGCAACCGCTTCCAGCAGCAGCCCAAGACCCTTTTGCGCGCTCAGCCTGGCTACGCAGACCAGATGATCCGAAGTCCCGGTGATATAGCCGGCAAGTTGTTCGACATAGCTGAGCTGTTCCTGTTCGATGCCGCATCGGACGACCTTGATCTTCGACCAGTCCTGCGTTCTCGTCCATCGGATCAACTGTCCCCGGCAGAAGCTGGATATGGCGATGACGAAAGCGGCGCCTGATACTTTTTCCCGCAGCAACAGCGCCCTGGGAGCGTCGAACTCATCCGGGCCGTGCAGTGTCACGCTGTAGGTGACCTGGCTCAATTCCCTTGCCAGCCGGGCTACCGCCGCCGGATTGGTCCCGAAATGGACGTGGACATGCCTGATCCCGGCCCTTTCCATATATTTTGCCAGCAGGCAGGCCTCCAGCAGATAGGCGCCGACCCGCATGGGATCGGACATGCCCTGGCCCAGCATCCGCCATGCGGTCGCGACGCCGCGCGCCAGCCGGATCGGGTGGGCGATCATCCGCGACAGGAAAGCAAGGACAAGTTCCGGATAATTGCCGTTCAGCAGGATATGCGTGCGGTCATATTCGCTCCGGTCCGCGGGATCGGGCAGCGCGCAGCCGCCGTCTCGAACGGAAAGTCGGGTCACTTCGAAACCCTGGCGCTCCAGCGCGAGGATCTCCCGCCGGATGAAGCTGTGACTGGGTTTGGGATAGACATTGGTGAGATAGGCAACGCGAAGCGGCCTGGCGATCGATGGCTCCATGGGACATCGGGAGCGATTTGCCCATAATTCTTGTGCAACCAGCATCGTCATCATCTCCCCGGGTGCCGGTGCATTTGCAGATCGCGGCAGGCGCATGTCCGGCAGGGGACCGGCGCGATCCATTGCAGGACAGGGTGATCGGCCTTTGCCGATCTGGATAGTCTTGCTTTCGGGTTCCGATGATTGTGCCATGGCAAATGACGTCAGAAAAATCCCCACGACCTCATGCCCGACTAAAGAGGCAATGGCTCATATTTCAGTTGGATACCGATGGTCGTGGAAGAAAGGGCGCGTTCCCTGGGCGGTTCCCGACGGCGATATTCCGCGACGGCCGAAGCAGTGATGCGGCGGTTTATGCGCCGTTCCAGGCGCAGGCTCGCCTGCGCTGCGTCCAGGCCGGGCAGCGCGGTGCGTTGCTGGGTCGCGCGTTGGTAGCGGCCGTCAAGGGCCAGGTTCAGACGGGGCGCGAGCCGCCATTGCGCCGCCGCTCCGATGTCGATCCGGCGTTGCAGCCCCCCCAGGCCGCTGACCTCGGACGTCAATGCTCCGCTGGCGCACAGATTCAGCCGAGGGGAGTCGCGGCACAATTCGATGCGTCCCGCCGCCTGGCTTCGTCGGTCGGCGGGCGCCGATTGGAGCGCTGGCGTGCGAACATGTTCCAGCCCCAGTTCCATCCGCAGACGCCAGACCGCGCTCAGTCTCTGCTCCAGCGAGGCGTAGCCGGAATAGACCTTGCTGTCAGGGGCTCCGTCGACGCTGCTGCGCATATAGCTCCAGCGCGTGCCGAGCGTGGTATAGGCGCTGGTCTTTCGGATTGCGCTGAGGGCGAATATCGTCGATCGCGTATCGCGCAGGGTCGCCATGCCGGGATAATGCCCGGATTCGAAGGTCATTTCCGGTTGGATGCGGGTGTGGCTGTCGGGATTCCAGCGCATCGACAGCCTGCCCAGCCGGCCCTCCCGTACTCCGGTGCTTTTCACCGAAGCGTCGATGTCGGTGGCGAGCCGATCGATCAGCGGTTCGCGGCTGAAGAGGGCGAGGGCGGACAGGGTTAGCCACTCATTCTTCCGCCAGTCGGCCGCCAGTTGCGCATTGCCGTGGACGACATCCTCATAGCGGCGGCTGTAATGCCGCCCGGCCAGCAAGCCGCTCAGCGTGACGTTCAATCCCGTCATGTCGCTGATTTCGATGGCGGGCCTGATACCCGCGTCCACGACCGCCGCCCCCCGGTCGGGTCCTGCAATCAGCAGCGGATTGTCCGCCAGGGCGAGGCTGCCCTCCATGGCAAGGCCGGGTCGGACATCGGCCACCACCCCCGAAGGACAGGACAGGCTGCCGGCGAACATGCAAGCTGCCGCCGCGCCCTTGCGGGATGCGCGGAGCAACTTCGCGGCGCCGCTCATGGGATGACGAGTGTGTCGCCGCTTTTCAGGACGGGAATGGGTTCGGGCAAGGCGCCCGCGCGCAGGCGCCTGCCGCCCTTCAGGATCTGCGCGATGCGGATGCGTTCGACGACCTGGCCATCGGGCGTCTGTCGCAGGATGACCGCGCCCTTGACGTCTGCGAATTCCGCCAGGCCGCCCGCCAGGCTGAGGGCCTGCACGATGTCGACGCCCTTGCCGGCGGCATAGCTGCCGGCATTGCGGACCTTGCCGATGACATAGAATCGCATGCCGGCCGAATCGCGCACCGACACGGTGACGTCGGGTGCGCCGTTGCGGTATTTTTCCGCCAGTTGGCTGCGTATCGCCTGCGTGACCGTTCCCGTCGTGCTTCCCGCCGCCATGATCCGCCCGGCGAGCGGAAAGGAGAAAGAGCCGTCGGGCTGGACGCGGACGAGCCTTTGCATCCGCTCCTCGCCCCAGACCATGATGTCCAGCTCGTCGCCGGCATTGATCCGATATTGGGCGTCCTCCCGCACCGATGCGGTATCGATGGCCTCGGACGCCGCCCATGAAGGGCGGTGGCCGGACGCCGCGGCAGCCAGGGTCAGGCCGCACAGCATCAGGCGGGACCGGGAGGCTGGCGATTTCATGATCTGTCCCCTTCAGCCAAGCTTGCGACGAGACTAATCCGCTCGTCGGGTTGCGAATATTCGGCAAGCGTCCCCCCTAAAAATCCGGACGTAGTTGGCCGGAAAGCATTGCAGCGCGCGGCATGGGCATAGTGGTGTCCCATAAGGACTGTCGCGGCTGGCGTTGACGAACGGCCGTATGAGGGAAGGGGCTGTCATGGCGACGCTATTATCTGCAACGGATATGCCGCTCCTCCCGGCAACCGGTTCCCGGACGGCGGCGAGCGGGAAGATCAGCTTTCTCGACTTCGATTTCTGCGATCTTTCCGTCGCGGATGCGCTGGCGGCGATCCTGGAACGCCCCGCCGGCTCGCCCTTCGCCTATGTGGTGACGCCCAATGTGGATCATGTCGTGCGCATCCAGCGCCGTCGGTCCGATCTTTGGCCTGCCTATCGGTCGGCCTGGCTCTGCCTGTGCGACAGCCGCATCCTGTCCCGCCTTGCCGCCAATGCGGGCGTGAAGCTGCCGGCCGCGCCGGGCAGCGACCTGACGGCGGCCCTTATGGCCGGTGCGCTCTGTCCCGGAGACCGGATCGCCATCGTCGGTGGATCGACGTCCCTGATCGCCTGGCTGCGGGAAAAGCTTCCGGCGGTCGATTTCCTGCATCTCAACCCGCCCATGGGATTCGCCGCCAATCCGTCCGCCTTTGCCGAGGCGCGCGACTTTCTGGTCCAGGCGCGGGCTCGGTTCGCGATCATCGCGGTCGGCTCGCCGCAGCAGGAAATGCTTGCCTGGCATGTGGCGCGAACGGGAAAAGCGGTCGGGACGGCGCTGTGCGTCGGCGCCAGCCTGGAATTCCTGACCGGCGAACAAGTGCGCGCGCCAGGGTGGATGCAGGCGATGAGCCTGGAATGGCTGTTCCGCTTTCTGTCCAACCCACGACGTTTGTGGCGCCGCTATATGATCGAAGGACCGGTCATCCTGCCCATTTACCGCAAATGGTTGTCCCGGCGCCTGGCGAACGGCAGTGACGGCCCGGGGTGATGACGGGCCGCGATGGAGGAGGAGATCTCTCCTCCTCGGCCTCCTGTTCCTGGCTGCCTGCTCTGGTGATGATGGCGAGGGGAAGCCCCAGCCTGCCGTCCTCATGATGCCCACCGCTCCGCATCATATTCTCCTTTCCGGCCACAGCCTTACCGATGGAGCCTATCCCGCCCATCTGAGGCGCGTCATGGACCGCTCGGACATGCGCATGCATGTGGAGACGCGCAACAAGGCGGGATCGACCATCGCCATGAGGATAGACGAGGGATTGCTGGACGATCTGCGCCATGCCGCAGATGCCGGATCGCCCTTCGATATGCTGATCGTCACAGAGCAACATACGCTATTGGGCAATATCGTCTGGAACGACAGCATCGCCAATCTGACGAAGGTGCATGACCGCTTCATCTCCCATAATGGGAAAGGAAGCAGCTTTCTCCTGTCATCCTGGTTGAATATTGACGATCCGGCCGATCCGCGCCGGTGGATCGATGTCGAAGCGGCCATGGCGCCGGTCTGGTATTGCGTCGTGATGCGGATCAACCGGTTGCTCGCCGCACAAGGGCGGTCGGACCGCATCCAACTCATACCGGCTGCGGCGGCCATGGCCTGGCTCGTGCAGCGGGCGACGGCCGATGAGGAAGTCGCCGGCATCGGCACGAACGCCACGGCGCAAACTGTGCGCAGGCTGTTCGTGGATGATGTTCATCCGACGGCATTGTCGTCCTGGTTCGTCGCGCTCGTGACCGAAGCGTCCATTTACCGGCGCATGCCCGAAGACCATCAGCCACCGCCCGGAATATCCGACGCACTGAACAGATCCTTGCGGATTCTGGCGTGGCAATTCGTCGACGATTATTTCAGGACGGCGCCACCAAGTCCGGAAGATTGCCGACGACATGTCTTGCAAGTCGCCATACCTCAATATCTTGCCTATCAAAGGGATGGTAATTGGCGCCATATGGGTAAGTTCGCGGCCTATTGGAAGTGGCTGCGGCACAGGCTGGGATGGCAGATATTCTTTTCCATCGATCCCAGGTCGGGATTGCTGCGATAAAGAATGCCCGCCTCCGCCCTTGCAAGCCAGGAACGCCTGTGAAACGCTATCTTTCCTGCCGATAAGGCAACCGGCAGCATTTTCAAGCTTTCATGGCCAGTTTTCAGGATGCATTTCGCATGGCGAACCTGCCAAATCTCGGAATATGCATGATGGCACGGATGCAGGCGGATGATCTACGAAGGACAGCATCTTTCCGGATCGATCGAACTGGATGGCAATAGTTTCATCCGGTGCAGTTTCGTCCATGCCGCGTTGATCTATCGTGGTGGCGAACCGCCGCGTCTTGTCGAATGCAGCTTCGATCCTGCCTGTATCGAATTTCAGGATGCGGCCGCCAACACGATGCGCCTGCTTGGCGCGATGTCGCAGCCGGGCAGCGGCCTGCGCTATTTCGCCGCGCGGACCTTGTGGGAGATATTGGACTGTTCCGGTTCGTCCATTGCCGTCGCAGGGGAGGCTGGATTACCCTCCGTTTAAAAATTTCCGGTCAGCAGGACAGGTTATGCGATGGTGGAACGGTGCTTGTCAGTCCGAAGCGTCGGTCGCTCTCTGCGTCGAATTCCCCTTCCAGCGCGACATCAAGGACAGTCCGCTCCGGACCGTAGAGGAAGGTTGCGCCTTTGGGCGCGCCTGAATTTTCTCCATCCGCTCCGAAATCGATTGTGATCAGGCGCGCGGCGATGGCCTTGGTCACCATGTGCGTTCGATTGCGTGCGTGCAGCTTCAGGCGGATCATGTCGATATATCCCTCGACCGTCCGGGGTGCGATCTCGATGGTCTGGGCGACTTCCTTCGCGGAAAATCCCTGGGCGACCAGCTTCAATATCTGGATCTCGCGCTGTGTGAGCAGGTCGTGATCGTCTGCCTTTCTCATCTCCGCCTCCTTGCCCCGCTCTTCGGCGGAGTGGTCATGGCGCGACCCAAGATTTCTTGGCGGGTTGGAGCCGGCTTTGCAACTGTCCCCGCAGCAATCACAACCGGCGAAGCCGAACAAGAAGCAGATGCCCCCGTGCGCAAATCCCCTATTGCGACCTTGGTTGTATGCCAATCGCAATAGCTTATGCAAGCGGCCCCCAATTTGCCCGTAATTTTACCTAAGCAAAAAGGGGTATCATCGTCGAAGGGACATATTCCCGCCTGTGGAGGTGAGGCGAACGCCGTTTAGCCGATGAAAAATCGAAATAAAGGGCTGAATGTTCCATTCCCGTAAATTTACGCTGTGCCAAATCGCACTGTTCTTGGCCGACCGTTGATCTTATTTTCCGGTTAACGCCCAAATGATGATGAGTCCTGTTGGAAGACGCGCGTCTCCGGCATCGGGATCATCATGTCTGGACGTTCCCGACTTCACCCCTTGTCTTACAGGAACGTCGCGTCGGGTTCAGCAAAGCAATATCGAACAGGAGGATGCTATGGTAAAACAAGCCTTGCTATTGACGGCATCGGCGGGCGCTTTGTCGCTTTGCGTGCTCGCGGCCCCCGCCCATGCGGACAGTCCGGCGGACGTCGACAATGGCAGCAATGTCGTCAGTCACGGCAGCGCCAACAACGGCAGCAATACGACGAACGATTCGTCCGACAACAGTACGCATAATCTGACGGCATCCGCTGCAGGAGCAGCCTTCGGCGGCAATGCGGCCAATGGCGGCAGCACGGTCACCAACGATGAATCCGACAGTTCGACGGATTCCTCCTCATCGGTTCATGCCGCCTTTGGGGCAAATGCCGCCAATAATGGCAGCACGGTCACGAATGATGAATCGGACAATTCGACGAACAGCAGCGTCGCATATCTTGCATCGAAGGGCGGCACCAATGTCGTCGGCAGCAATGTCGCGACCAAGGGTGGCGTCGTCGGCGATGTCGACAATAGCGACAATAGCGACAACTCCAACAACAGCACCAATGCGAACGCTGCATGGGGTTCGATCGCCGCCAATGGCGATGTCGTCAACGACGAGTCCGACAATTCGCAATATGCCGTGGCGAAATATGGCAGCAGCGCCGCCAATAATGGCGGGACGGCGAGCTGGAGCTATTCCTCGGTCGTGGCGCAGTCGAAGCTGGCGGGCCTCGTGACCGGCAATTCGGTCAGCTATAATGTGCCAGCCGATGGCGGCGCCGGCACCGGCAGCAGTTCCGGCCTGGGCGGCGGTAATTCCGGTTCCGGCGGCGCGGGCGGCAGCCCCCTGATCGACAACAGCATCTCGCTCGACAATGGGGCGATGTCGAACTTCGCCGGTCTCAATGCCCAGAACCTCAACACGGGCGTCGGCGCCTTGCAGAATGCGAGCATCAACGTCAGCGCATCGATCGGCACGCTGACCCTGCAATAAGGTTCCGGAAGATGGAGGACGGGCCGGCTTTCCAAGGCGGCCCGCTTTCCGCCGGGGCGGGAGCGGGCGGCGAAACATGACCCCGCCGCCCGCTCCGCTCTCCTGATCGACGGAGGATGTCATGCCCAGCACTTTCCTTATGCCTCTGCTGTGGGCCGGCTTGGCCGCGGGGTCGGGGCCCGGCGCATTGGCGGAGCGGGCGGGCGCTGCGCCGGCTTCTGAACAGGGGCCGTTCGGCAAGGTCCCGGCGGTGGACAGCGCCGCGCTCCGGTCCGCCGCAGGCATGGCCAATCTGGATATGATCGCGACCGCCAACAACAGCGGCATCGTCGCCGGCAACAGCGTCAACGGCCAGTCCGTGACCGGTCAGATCGCGATCGACGGCCAATCCTTCCAGAATATGACCGGTCTTTCGATCCTGACCGCCAACACCGGCAACAATGTGTCGATCAACACGGCGATGAACGTCAATGTCTCGATCCAGCAATAGGATCGGGGCCGCCGCCCTGCTCGCATTGTCGGGCTGCGCCGTGCCACCGGGGGCGGGCAGCGGACTTGGTCTCGGGCGCAACGACTATGTGCTGCCGGTGCGCAGCATGGTGGAACGGCGTTTCCTGACGGTGGTCCGGCAACGCTATGACTTCAGTTGCGGATCGGCGGCACTCGCGACGCTGCTGCATTTCCACTATGGCGATGTTCAGACCGAACAGTCGATCTTCCTTGGCATGTGGCGGGACGGCGACCGGGAACAGATCCGCAAGCAGGGCTTCTCCCTGCTCGACATGAAGCGTTATCTGGCCGCGCGCGGCATCGGGTCCGACGGCTATCAGGTGACGCTGCAACAGATTGCGGCGACCCGCATTCCGGGCATCGCCCTCATCGACATGAACGGCTATCTGCATTTCGTCGTCGTGAAGGGTGTGGAGAACGGGCAGGTGATGGTGGGCGATCCGTCGCTCGGCATCCGCCTTATCTCGGCGCGCAGGTTCCAGGCGATGTGGAACCGGATACTGTTCGTCGTCAACGACCGGCCGGAAGCCGCAAAGGCAAGTTTCGGCAAGGACAGCGACTGGGCGCTGGTCGCCCGGTCCCGCGCAACCGCCTTGATGGAGCCGGTCAGCCTTCAGGCGCTGGCGCTTACGCGCCCCCAGGCCTTCCCGCCGGAACTGTAAGGACGCATAGAGATGGCCGAACCTCGTCTCCACCATCCCCGCTGGCTTTCCCGACCCTTCCTGACGGCGTCGGCCTTCACCCTGACGCTGGCGATCCATGGCCAGGCGCTGGCCAATCCCTTCGGCGCGACGCCGGTCAGCGACGAGTCGTTGAGCGACATGCGCGGCGGTTTCGACCTGCCCAACGGCATGAGATTGTCGCTGGGCGTGGAGATTGCGACCTTTGTCGACAGCAGCCTGGCGCTGCGCACCGTCCTCCATGTCACGGACCCGGGCCATTCGGGCGTGCAGGTGACGGTACCGGTGAGCTCGGCGGCTCTGGGCGCGGTTTCGGTGGCGCAGGCGGAAGGCGGTGCGGCGGTCATGCTGAAAGGCCCCGATCTGGAGATCCAGCATCTGGCCGGCAGCAACACCGGCGTGCTGATCGCCAACACGCTCGACAACCGGTCCATCGATACCATCGCGAACGTCAACATCGCGTTGGGCGATGCCGCCGTTCCGGTCGGCAACATGATGTTGCGCATAGAATCCGTCGTCCTGGATGCCGTGCGGGCGGGAATATAGCTTATTGAGGGAGGGGGGCATGCGAAGGAACGTCGCGAAGCTTTTGATGGCGTTGGTGTTGGCGTTGCCCGCGACGGCGACGCCTGCGCTGGCGCAGCAGGGCGGTGCGCCCGATCTTGCCGCCCTGCGCGATCAGCTCCAGGCGCAGCGGCTGGAACTTGCGCGGCAGGAGAGGCTGCTGAACGAGCAGCGGGCGCGGCTGGAGCGGCTGGAGGACCAGTTGCTTGGCCGCATGCGGGGGACGGGGCTGGGGCCCGGTGCGCAGGATGGCGCGCCACAGGCCACCGATGCAGGAGCCTCCGTCCAATCCGTCGAGCAGGTCGGCGCTCCGCCGGAGGACAGGACCGATCCGCCCGAAGTCGCCGTTCTGGCAGATCAGGGCAGCATCATGACCAAGGCAGGCCGGATCACCATCGAACCCAGCGTCGAATATGCCCGTACCGACCGAAACCGCTTCGTCTTTCGCGGCATAGAGGTGCCGCAGTCGGTTTTGGTCGGCGTGTTCGACATCAATGAAAGCCGGCAGGATGTTCTGACCGCGGCGATGACGGCGCGCCTTGGCCTCAGCAATCGGCTGGAGGTCGGCGCGCGGCTGCCCTTCGTCTATCGCGACGACACGGCCGTGCTGGTTCCGCTGGTGCAGAATCCGCCGCAGTCGGGCGTTGGCACCGTCGATAGCTCGACCGACGGATCGGGCCTTGGCGACATCGAATTGTTCGCCCGCTATCAGTTGACCGACGGATCGGGCGGCTGGCCCTTCCTGATCGCGGGGGTGCAGGGCATCATCCCCACCGGGAGAGACCCGTTCGAAGTTTCCCGCAACGCACTGGGCAACGCGACGCAATCGGCCACCGGCGCCGGTTTCTGGGCAGTGGCGCCGAACCTGACCCTGCTGCTGCCGAGCGACCCCGCCACACTCTTCGCCTCCATCGGCTACACCTTCAACTTCGGGAAGAATATAGGCCGGCGGATCAGCGATGCCCTGATCGAGCGGGTGAAGCCAGGGGGCGCGCCCAATGCCACGCTGGGCGTCGGCATTGCCCTCAATCCACAGCTTTCCCTGAGTTTCGCCTATGCCCATACATGGCAGTTCGCGACGAAAAGCCGCATTCGCCCGATCTCCATCTCCAACGGGGTCGAAACGATCGGGGAGCCGATCAGCAGCAAGACGCGCGACCTGCAGATCGGACGCTTCCTCTTCGGCGTCGGCTATCGGGTCAATGCACGAACGACGATCAACTGGACGGTCGAAATGGGCGCAACCGACGATGCCAGCGATATTCGCACGACGTTGCGCATACCCTTTAGCTTGAACTAGACCGGATTTCGCTCCGATCGCATCGGCAGAGGATTGCTCCTGCTTGGAATATGCGCTGGCGCGGCGATCCGGTTATATCGGATGGGCGGGACACTCTATTGCGCGCCTGGTCGGACCTTGCCCTGTTCGGCCGCCGCCTCGCGCCATTGTCCCTGCGCGATGCCGTTGAGCGTCCAGTCCCCGATCCGCCACCGCACCAGCCGCAAAGTCGGGTGCCCCACGGCAGCCGTCATGCGCCTGACCTGTCGATTGCGTCCTTCGCGGATCGTCAGGCTCAGCCAGCAATCCGGCACGCTCTTGCGAAACCGGACCGGGGGATCGCGGGGCCAGAGGGGGGGCGCGTCGATGCGTTCGACCTGAGCCGGCAGGGTCAGGCCGTCCTTCAGGCGCACGCCACGCCGCAGCGCCGCCAGCGCCGCCCCGTCCGGGTCGCCCTCCACCTGCACCAGATAGGTCTTGGGCACCTTGAAACGCGGGTCGGCTATCCGCGCCTGCAGGCGGCCGTCGTCGGTCAGCAGCAACAATCCCTCGCTGTCGAGGTCGAGCCGGCCCGCCGGATAGAAGCCGGGGCGGTCGATATAGGCGGCCAGCGTCGGACGGGGCGGGCCCGTCCGTTCGTCGCTGAACTGGCAGAGCACGCCATAAGGCTTGTTGAACAGGATCAGCGCCATGACGGATCAGTCCGCATCGAACGCCAGGCTGCCCTGGTCGATCAACGCCGCAAGCAGCGTGACCACGGCGGCGGAGGCCGCGAGTTCCGCATCCACGACCATGGCCGGTTCCATGCACAGCCCCTCGGCCAGTCGCGCCGTGTCGCCGTCGCAATCGAAGCCATGGCCGTCCACGAACAGCAGCAGTTCCGGCTCACCCTGGCGGATGAAGGAAAAGCGGCTGGCGGGATTGCGGCTGAGCGGCACGCCCTGAGCCAGAAGGGCGCGCACGGTCGCTTCGTCCGCCGGCTCATCCGGCCGCCAGTCCATGTCCGCCGACTTGGGCAGGCTGTTGTAAAGGCCGAACCAGCGGGCGAAGGCGCGGCGGTCGGACAGCGCCTCCAGCACCATGGCATGCATCCGGTCGAGGGCCGACGCCGCGATCTCACCGGCATTGGGCTGGATGATGAGGTCGGGATCGGCATAGCGATCCTCGTCCACCATGTCGTCGGCCTGATGCCGGCACCAGTTTTCGATCAGTTCGGCGCGGGACGGCGCGCGGAAGCCGATGGAATAGGTCATGCAGTCCCCGCTCACCGCCACGCCGTCATGCGCGAAGCAGGGCGGGACATAGAGAATGTCTCCGGGTTCGAGGACATAGTCCCCCGTCGCCTCGAAATCGGGAATCAGGCGCAGGTCGTCATGCGGCAGAAGCGGCGTTGCGGAATCGCATCGCGGGCCGACGCGCCAGCGCCTCCTGCCCAGGCCCTGCACCAGGAACACGTCATATTGGTCGAAATGCGGCCCGACGCCGCCCCCGTCGGTAGCATAGCTGACCATCACATCGTCGATGCGCCAGTCGGGTATGAAGCGGAAGGGTTGGATCAACGCGGCGACATCGGGCACATGATGGTCGACCGCCTGCACCAGAAGAGTCCAGGCGTCGCCGAGTTCGGTGAAACGATCCTCCGGCAGCGGGCCGCTTTCCATGGCGAGCCGATCCGCCTGCCGGGTGATGAGGCGCGATTCGACGCCCTCCTCGCAGGCGAGGCCGGCCAGCTCGTCCGGCTCCAGCGGATTGCGCCACGCGCTCCACGGGTTGCGGATCAGCAGCGGGCGCTTCTGCCAATGGTCACGCAGGAACAGGTCGGTGTCGAAACGGGCGAGGTGCATGCCCCGCCCATGCGCCGTCCTGCACCCGCTGTCAAAGAAAGGAACCGCGCCAGCGCGCCGTTCAGACGGCCCAGTTCAGGTAGAAGTCCTTGAGCGCGTGCGCATCATGGAGGGCGTTGTGCGGCATCCGGCTGTTGGACGCGGCGCTGAACCCCGCGCCGTTGATGAGTTCGAGGCGCAGCCCGTCCAGCCTGATCATCTCGGCCGGGCCGGTCACGAGCAGGGCGCAGAAATGGGCGAGGTCATCGGGCCAGTCGGCGATGATCAGCGGATCGCGGTCATGCGCCAGATAGGCTTCCAGATGCTGGGCGGCCTCCACCCGGTTCAACTGATGGTCGACGCCCGGCGGCACGAAGCGCAGATAGGGAATCACATTCTTCTCCACCCAGGGATGGATTTCGGCCGGCAGGGGAAGCGAGACGTAGAAATCCTGGTCTCCAATTTCGGGGACGAGCGCCAGGCTGATGAGGTCGCCGCCGAAGCCGTTGAATTCTGTATCGAGGAAATATCGCATCTCGCTCCTTTGACGCCGCGCCGCATTGCCGTAAAGCCCCCGCTGGCGGCGGACCCGCCGGGAGTAGTTGGTATGCAGGCACGCGAATTCATCGGAACGGCGCAGGTTCCCGGCGGGGAGGAACTGACCCTCTATCGGCGAGGCGGGGATTTCATGATCGTGCTCGACCGCAACGAACTGATGAGCAGCCGGATGAGCGGGTCGGAGGAGGCGCTTGCCAATCTGAGCTGCGAACGGCTGCGCGGCCGGGCGCGCCCGCATCTGCTGATCGGCGGCTATGGCATGGGCTTCACGCTGCGGGCGGCGCTGGCGGCGCTCGACGGCACCGCAACCGTCACCGTGGCGGAACTGGTGCCGGAGATCATCCAGTGGGCGCGCGGGCCGATGGCGGAACTGGCCGCGGGTTGCCTGGACGATCCGCGCGTGCGGCTGGTCCAGGCTGATGTGGCCGATCTGATCGGCGCGGCGCGGGGGCTGTACGACGCCATCCTGCTCGACGTCGACAATGGGCCGGACGGCCTTGTGCGCCAGGCGAACGACCGTCTCTATTCGGCGCAGGGGATCGCGGCTGCGATCGCCGCGCTCAGGCCCGGCGGCATATTGGCGATCTGGTCCGCCGCTCCCGATGCGAGCTTCACCCGCCGCCTTTCCCGCGCTGGCCTGACGGTCGAAGAGGTTGCCGTGCGCGCCCGCAGCAACGGCAAGGGGCCACGGCACGTCATCTGGTTCGCCACGAAAAGAGCGTCCCGATAGCGCGCACGTCCGGGGCGACCCACGAACAGGGTCAGCGCGGCATGGGAATCCGCCTGCACGAACAACAGCAATAATGGTTCCGTCCTTTCATAAAAAAATCCCGGCCTCACGATCCGATGAGAAGGATCGTCCGTCATACGGGCTTATCGGCGACGTTGCTGGTGCAATTGTGCAACAAGGACAAGCTGTTGCGACCAATGAAGACCGACCGGCGGTTTACGCGGGACTATTCGAAATCTAAGTGCGGCACCCTCAGGATTTCGAAGCTTCTCGAAGGATATTGACTTGAAGAAGATCATCGCCATCGCCGCCGTCGCGGCTTCTTTCGCCTCTCCCGCCTTCGCGCAGGACGCGGTGCGCTCCAACTTCTCCGGCCCCTATGTCGGCGCCGTCGTGGGTGCCGACCATGCCGATCTCGGCGCGGACGCGCATGACACCGGGCTGCTCTATGGCGGCGTCATCGGCTATGACGTCAACCTGCGGGGCGCGGTGTTCGGCATTGAAGGCGAATATGCCGATTCCGACACCAAGGATTCGAGCACCGACGTCTTCGTCGCCGGCGATCGCGTCAGCGCGCGCACCGGCCGCGATCTCTATGCCGGCATTCGCATCGGCGGCCAGGTTGCCGAAAATGTGATGCTCTATGCCAAGGGCGGCTACACCAACGCCCGCGCCAAGGGTTCCTATCAGAACGGCGCCACGATCCAGACCGCCTCGGGCAACCTTCAGGGCTATCGTCTGGGCGCTGGCGTCGAAACCAATGTGATGGGTTTCCTTGCCCGCCTCGAATATCGCTATTCGAGCTATGAGCGCGTCTTCGACGTGAAGCCCGAGCGCCACCAGGCTGCGCTGGTCGTCGGCTATCGCTTCTGACTTGGACGCGGGAGCGGCGCCCCATCGGGACGCCGCTCCCGCGGCATCTGGTTTGCCCGTTCAGCGAAATGATCTGGCGAGGATGACCAGCGTCGGATCGCCTTCCACCGGTTCGACCGCAAAGCCCTTTTCCCGCTCCAATTCTATGGTGCCGTGATTGTCGCGGCTCTCGATCGAGATCACCCGCCGCACGCCGCGCTTCTGCGCCTCGCCGGCCAGATGGTCGAGCACCGCCCAGCCGACGCCCCGGCCCTTATAATCCCCGCGCACCGATACGGCGACTTCGGCCGTGTCCATCGCATTGTCGCAGGCCAGGATGCCGGAGGCGACGAGTTCGCCCGTGGCGCCATCGAACGCCAGGATGCTTTCGCTGCGGAAATGATCGGCATGGATCAGCGGATCGAGCTGCTCATGACCGACATGGGGCACGGCGGAAAAGAAGCGGAAGCGTCGGTCCTCGTCGCTGACCTTGTCGAAAAAGGCCGCGAGCAGCGTCTCGTCGCTTTCCTCCGCAGGCCGGACATGGAGCTGGAGGCCCGACCGGGTCGGCAGGCTGAGGATGGTCTTGGCGTCGGTCATGAAACTGTCTCCCTTGTCAACGGCGCCAGAGTAGCTGTCGGACCGGCGGTGCACCTTGATCCTCGACAATCTGGAAGGATCAGGGTGCGCCGGCAGGGAACCTCCAGGCCTTTGCTTTACCGCGTTTTCCATGCCAGCAGATGATCCCGTCTGCTGGGAAAACGCCTCATGCGTCGATATTGCGCCGGAAGGTTTCGGGCAGGAAGATCATTCCCAGGACGACGGTCGCCGCCGCCACCACGACCGGGTACCAGAGACCGTAATAGATGTCCCCGGTCGCCGCGACCATCGCGAAGCCGATCGCCGGAAGCAGCCCGCCCAGCCAGCCATTGCCGATGTGATAGGGCAGCGACATGGAGGAGTAGCGGATGCGGCTGGGGAACAGTTCGACCAGCATGGCGGCGATCGGACCATAGACCATCGTCACCAGCAGCACGAGGTAGAAGAGCAGGGCGACGACGAGCGGCTTGTTGATCTCGGCCGGGTTGGCCTTGCCGGGATAGCCGACCCTGGCGAGTTCACCCTCGACGGCAGGGCGCGCCGCCACGGCAGGCTTGTCGCCCTCCGCCGCCCTGGCCGGGCTGGCGGGCGCGCCGATCAGTTGGGCGGTGAAGGCCGCGATGGCCGCCTTCTTCGCGTCGCCCGAAAGCCGGGACGGGTCGGGCGCCGTGAAGCGCCTGCCGCCGACCGCGACCGTTGCGACTGTGCCGGGCGCGGCGACGACATTGGTGTAGTTGACGCCCGCCTTGGCCAGTGCGTTCTTGACGATGTCGCAGCTTGTCGTGTCGAACTTGTTCGCGCCGACCGGATCGAACTGCGAAGAACATTCCGCCGGGTCGGCCGTGACCGTGACCGGGGCGGCTGCCTGTGCCCGGGCCAGCGCCGGATTGGCGGCGTCGGTGAGCAGGTGGAAGACCGGGAACAGCGTCAGCGCGGCCAGGGCGCAGCCCGAAAGGATGATGGGCTTGCGGCCGATGCGGTCGGACAGCCAGCCGAAGAACAGGAAGAAGGGCGCTGCCATGAGGAGCGCGATGATGATGAGCGTGTTGGCGGTCAGGCCGTCGATCTTCAGCATCTTCTCCAGGAAGAACAGCGCGTAGAGCTGGCCGCAATACCAGACCACCGCCTGGCCCGCGATCGCGCCGAAAAAGGCGATGAACACGATCCTGAGGTTCTTCCACTCACCGAACGCTTCCTTGATCGGGGACTTGGAGCCTGTGCCTTCCGCCTTCATTTTCTGGAAGACGGGCGATTCATGCAGCTTCAGGCGCAGCCAAAGGCCAAGGACGAGGAACAGGCCGGAGACCAGATAGGGAATGCGCCAGCCCCATTCCTTGAACGCTTCCTCGCCCACGCCCGTGATGGGCGATCGGACGGTGATCACGATCAGCAGCGCCATGGCGAGCCCGGCGGTCGCGGTGATCTGAATCCAGCTCGTGTAGAAGCCCCGCCGGTTGTCGGGCGCATGCTCCGCGACATAGGTCGCCGCGCCGCCATATTCGCCGCCCAGCGCCAGCCCCTGGAACATGCGCAGCACCACCAGCATGATCGGCGCGGCGACGCCGACCGACTTGTAGGTGGGAAGGCACCCGACCAGGAAGGTGGAGAGGCCCATGACCAACAGCGTGATGATGAAGGTGTAGCGCCGCCCGAACAGGTCGCCGATGCGGCCGAAGACGAGGGCGCCGAAGGGACGGACGATGAACCCCGACGCGAAGATCAGCAGCGCCATGATGAAGGAGGTGGTCGGGTTGAGGCCCGTCAGGAACTGCGCCGCGATGATCGCGGTCAGCAGCCCGTAGAGGTAGAAATCATACCATTCGAACACGGTGCCGAGCGAGCTGGCGGTGATGATCAGCTTTTCGCTTCGCGTCGCCTCATGATGTTTTGGCAGTCCGTCATATGTCGAAGCCATAACCGTCCCTCCTGTCAGAAATTATATTTCGCCGCGACGTCGAACCGGTCGACATGGCCGTTGAGATCGTTGACGAGCCGGCGCTCGCCATGCCGGTACTCGATGCCGAGATCGACGTTCTTCACCGGGGAATAAAAGAGGTTGCCGGCGACGCTCCACGCCTGGCGATTGAACATCGCTATGCCCGCAGTCGTCGCCGGATCGAGATCGTCGGCGTAGAAGATGCGCTGATAGCTGGCGATCAGGTTGACGCGCCATTGGTCGTCCAGCGCATAGCGGCCCGCGCCGAACAATGCGAGGTTGCGGACGCGGGCGAGTTCCCCATTGGCCTTGAGGACCGCGTCCGGGCCGAAGTTCAGGCCGAGATAGCGGCCGATCCCTTCGCCATAGCTTGCCTGGAACCGGATGTCGCTGCCATGCCTGTCGTCCAGGAAGATCTTGCCGGCGGCGCTGATGCCCCATCCCAGGCGGGAATCGACGATATGGGCGGCGCCCGTTTTCGCATTGTCGACGCGCAACTGGCGGCCCAGCACCGCAAGGTCGAGGAAACCGAACCCGCCCGCATATTCCAGCCGCCCGGTGATGTCGGGCGCATGGTCCTCGCCATTTTCGACGAGAGCGGGTGCGCCGACAGTGGCGGAAGCCGTTTCCGGATTTTCCGCCGCCAGATGGAAGGCGAGGCCGTGGCCCAGCGGAAGGCTGTAGCGCACCATCGGCTGGCGCACGAAGATCAGGCCGTCGACGCCCCCGACATAATCGGTGCTTTCCGGGAAGATCGCGGGGTTGGAGAAATTGGTGAAATCCTGCCCGAAGGTCCAGCGATCGAGCTGGATGAAGGCGCGCCGCATGGCGAGGTCATAGGCGTTGGTCGTGCGCTGCGTGCCCTGGCCCAGCGCCTGGGGCGTGCCGGGCGCGGCCTGGAAGTCGAATTCGATATAGGCCTTCAGCGCATGCTTGCCGAGCTTGGTCGTGGCATCCACCCAGAAGCGCGTCTGCTTGGCCGAGAAATCGGTGACATGGGTGGAGGAAGTCGGGGAGGCGGGATTGAAGACGGGAATGGACTGCGGCAGATAGAGGTCGCGCCCCAGCGTGTTGCTCGGATCGTCGCCGCCGCTGTAGCGGGCGCTGCTCGCGAGCAGCTTCACATAGCCGGACAGGACGACATTGCTATTGCCAGAGCGGAAGCCAAGCCTGGGCGTGCCGTCCGCCAGTCGGCTCATCTGCGCCGAAGCCTCCTCGCCCTTGCGGGCGGCGTCGGCGGCGGCGGCGCGGGTTTCGTCCTGCTGGCTGCGCGCGGCGGCGAGTTCCGTCCGGAGCTGGGTGATCTCGCTCTCCATCCGTTCCAGACGCGCGGCGAGATCCGCCTCCTTCATGGTCTGCGCGCCGGCCAGCTGGGGCGCGGCGAGCGCGCTCGCCCCCAGCAGCACGCGCAATAATGGCCTGTTCGGCTTTGGCATCGACCTCTCCACGATCCGGCTTGTGTTCCGGCTATGGTCAGGATCGCGCATGCCGCCGTGGCGCGACAGCCGAACCATGGTCGGACATGTTCGACCTTCGTCGGGGGTCCGATGTGCGCCTGCGGCAATTAGGATGCCCCCCACGGATCGGTAGCGATCAAGGAGAGGAGTGCGAGACTATGGACCAGGGCATTTACCCCGTTCCCAACCACTGGGCGAACGAAGCGCTGGTCGACGCCGCGCGATACCGGCAGATGTATGCGCGCTCGATCGCCGATCCGGATGGCTTCTGGGCGGAGGAGGCGCAGCGCCTGGACTGGATGCGTCCTTTCAGCCAGGTGAAGGCGACCAGCTTTTCTGCGGAGGATTTCGGCATAAGCTGGTTCGCTGACGGCACGCTCAACCTGTCCGCCAATTGCCTCGACCGCCATCTGGCGGAGCGTGGCGACGCCATCGCGATCCTCTGGGAGCCCGACGATCCGGCAGAGCCCGAACGGCGCATCAGCTATCGCGCGCTGCATGAGGCGGTATGCCGCTTCGCCAATCTGCTGAAGGCACGGGGCGTCAGGCGGGGCGACCGCGTCACCCTCTATCTTCCCATGGTGCCGGAGGCGGCGGTCGCGATGCTGGCTTGCGCGCGGATCGGCGCGATCCACTCGATCGTCTTCGCCGGCTTCTCGCCCGAAGCGCTTGCCGGCCGCATCGAGGATTGTGCGAGCCGCATCGTCGTCACCGCCGACGAGGGCCTGCGCGGCGGCAGGAAGGTTCCGCTGAAGGCGAATGTCGACGCCGCCCTAGCCCATTGCGCGGATGTCGATACCGTCATCGTGCTGCGCCGCACCGGCGCCGACGTGGCGATGGCCGGGGGCCGCGACATCGACTGGGCCACGGCGGTGGAAGCCCAGCCCGCGGAGTGCGAGCCGGAGGAGATGGGCGCGGAAGACCCGCTCTTCATCCTCTATACCTCCGGTTCCACGGGCAAGCCGAAGGGCGTGCTGCACACGACCGGTGGCTATGCCGTCTGGGCGGCGATGACGCACCAATATGTGTTCGACTATCGCCCCGGCCAGATCTACTGGTGCGCCGCCGACATCGGCTGGGTCACGGGCCACAGCTATGTCGTCTATGGGCCGCTGATGAACGGCGCGACGACCGTGATGTTCGAGGGCGTGCCCAATTTCCCGGATGCATCCCGCTTCTGGCAGGTGGTGGACAAGTTCGGCGTGGAGATTTTCTACGGCGCCCCCACCGCCCTGCGCGCGCTGATGCGCGAGGGCGACGAATGGGTGCGCAAGACCAGCCGCAAGTCCCTGCGGCTGCTGGGCAGCGTCGGTGAACCGATCAATCCCGAGGCGTGGGAATGGTATCATCATGTCGTGGGCGAAGGGCGTTGTCCCATCGTCGACACCTGGTGGCAGACGGAGACCGGCGGCGCGATGATCAGCCCGCTGCCCGGCGCGGTCGCGCTCAAGCCGGGCTCCGCGACGCTGCCGATGTTCGGGGTCAGGCCCGAACTGGTCGATGGCGACGGGCGGCTGATCGAGGGGGCGGGCGAAGGCTGCCTCGTCCTCGCGGATAGCTGGCCGGGGCAGATGCGCACCGTCTGGGGCGATCATGACCGCTTCTTCCAGACCTATTTCACGACCTTTCCGGGGCGCTATTTCACCGGCGACGGATGCCGGCGCGACGAGGACGGCTATTATTGGATCACCGGCCGCATCGACGATGTCATCAACGTTTCCGGCCACCGCATGGGCACGGCGGAGATCGAGAGCGCGCTCGTCGCCCATCCCAAGGTTGCCGAGGCCGCCGTCGTCGGCATGCCGCACGACCTCAAGGGGCAGGGCATCTACGCCTATGTCACCACCAATGCCGATGTCGAGCCGGACGATGCCCTGCGCGGCGAGCTGATACGCTGGGTACGCAGCGAAATAGGCCCCATCGCATCGCCGGACGTGGTACAGTTCGCCCCCGGCCTGCCCAAGACCCGTTCGGGCAAGATCATGCGGCGCATATTGCGGAAGATCGCGGAAAACGACGTTTCCAGCCTGGGCGACACGTCGACGCTTGCCGATCCCACCGTGGTCGATAATCTGCTGGCGAACAGACCACGGTTGGAAGAGGCGCAATAGAAACGATTCTCATCGCGGACGACCACCCGCTTTTCCGTCAGGCGCTGGCGGTGGCGGTGATGAAGGTCGCTCCGCGGGCCAGCATCATCGAAGCGGGAACGCTCGCCGGCGCCGTTCAGGCGGCGAGCGGGGCCACGGGCCTGCGCCTCATCCTGCTCGACCTGAAGATGCCGGGCGCGGTCGGCTATTCGGGCATAGCGCTGTTGCATGCGGAACAGCCGGACGTGCCGATCCTGGTGGTTTCAAGCGCGGACGGGGCCAAGGCGGCGGAGGAAGCCCAGGCGCTGGGCGCCGTCGGCTTCCTCTCCAAGGATAGCGACCTGCCCGCGATCGAGGCGGCGATCGCGCGGGCGTTGGGCGGCCACCGGCTCCCGCCCGCTCCGCCGCGACCGGAGGATGCGGTCCAGAAGGAGATCGCATCCCTGACGCCGACCCAGTTGAAGGTCCTGCTGGAGGTGCTGAACGGCAAGCTGAACAAGCAGATCGCGCACGACCTCATGGTGACCGAAGCGACGGTGAAGGCGCATATGACCGCGATCATGCGCAAGCTGGATGTGCAGAACCGCACGCAGGCGGCACTGGTCGCGCGCTCGCTGGGACTCGATCTCAACCACTGACGCGGGCCAGGAAGGCCGAGATCGCCTCCGGCGCCGCAGGCTTGGCGATGAAGGCGATGTCGAGCATGGCGGCGCGGGTGGCGAGGCTCGCATCGTCCTCCGCCGTGACCAGCGCGGCGGGCAATCCCGGATGCTCCCGCCGCAGCGCCGCGATTAGGGCAAGGCCGTCCTCTTGCGTCCCAAGCTGGAAGTCGACCAGCGCGGCGTCGGCTGCGGACGCGAGCTTTCGGGCGGTCCTGCCTTCGGCGGCGGCCAGCGGGCGATGGCCGAGGCTGGCCAGCAGCGCCTCGGTCGCGGCCACGATCATCGGATCGTCATCGACCACCAGCACGGCCAGACCCCTCGCCGCCGGAAGGGGGGCCTGCGCCCCCGGTGCCGGTGCCGGCGCGGCTGGCCCGGTTGCGGCAGGCATCAGCAGGCTGAACCGGCTGCCCTTTCCGGGCACGGACCGCACCTCGATCCGCCCGCCGAGCAGCCGGACGATGCGGCGTGCAAGGGCGAGGCCAAGGCCGAGTCCCTCGACGTCCAGCGCGCCGAGCCGGGTGAATTCCCCGAAGATCGTCCCGATCTGGTCGGCGGCGATGCCGACGCCGCTATCGACGACGTCGATCCGGATCATTGAACCCCTGCGCCGCACGCCCAGTAATATCCCGCCCTGCTGCGTGTAGCGCAGGGCGTTGGAGACGAAATTCTGGAGGACCGAGCGGAGCAGTCCCGGGTCGGTATCGAGATGGCCGGAAAGGGGACCGGTCAGCAGGCGCAGCCCCTTCTCCTTCGCCATCGGCGCGAATCCTTCAGCAAGGCTGGTGAGAAACGGCGTAAGGTCGATCGGCTCCGGGCTGGGCTCGACACCGCCGGCATCGAGCTTGCTGATGTCGAGGAGAGCGCGGAGCAGCCCTTCCGCCGCCATGATCGCGCTGTCGATGCGTTCGGCAAGGATGTGCGGCGTTCCTTCCACCTCGCGTTGCAGGGCGGCGGTGAACAGCCGCGCGGCGTGGAGCGGCTGAAGCAGGTCGTGGCTGGCGGCGGCGAGGAATCGGGTCTTGTCCTTCGTCGCCTCGGCCAGGCGCAAATTGGTCTCGCTGAGTTCGCGTGTGCGGTCGGCGACGCGGGTTTCCAGTTCCCCCAATGTGCGGCCCAGCTCGTCGCGGATGCGTGCATCCTCGGTGATGTCGATGAAGCTGGTGACATAGCCGCCGCCGGGCATCGGCCCGCCGATGGTCTTGATGACGCGGCCGTCCTTTCGCCGCCGCTCGAAACTGTGGGGCAGGCCGCGGCGCATGTGCCGCAGGCGTTTCCTGACGTGGAATTCTATGTCCTCGTCGCCGAAATCGCCCAGCCGCCCATTATGGCGGATCAGTTCCGCGATCGGCACGCCCACCCGCAGGAAGCCGGGAGGAAAGTCGAACAGGTCGAGATATTGGCTGTTCCATGCGATCAGGTTCATGTCGGCGTCGACCACGCTGATGCCGGCATCGATATGCTCGAAGGTCGCGGCGAGCAGTTCGCGGGAGAAGCGCAGCGACTGGCCGCGCTCGCCCAGCAGCCGGGTAACGTCGGAAAGGCTCATCTGCCCCCCGGCCAGTGCCGAGGCGACCAGCGCGCGGGCGGAGGAAGCGCCGACGACGCGCGCGATGAGCGTGCGGGCGCGCTGCGCCGACCGCCTGTCGATGGGCGTGCCCCGCATGGCCGCTGGAAATTCGCGGGCAGCCTCCTCTTCACCGATGAAGCTGGCGGTGAGCTGCGCCAGTTCGGCCAGGTCGGTGATCGGGCGCTGGCTGCCGAGGCGGGGCAGGACGGGCGCCTTCACCTTGCGCGCGGCGACCAGGCCGAAGACCAAAAGGTTCGCGCCCAGGCTCCACGCCACGCCATGCACCAGCGGCGACGCGGCGCCGATGCCGAAGAGGCGCAGGGGATCGGCGGCGCTTCCCTCCAGCGCATCCAGCCAGGCGGGCGGCAATATGGGCGGCAGGGCGAGGGTGTAGAACCAGATGACAAGGCCGACGGCAAGGCTTGCCCGCGCCGCCAGCGCATCGCGACCCGGCGCATAGGTGGCCAGGATCAGGTGCGGCGTGAACTGCGCCATGGCGGCGAAGGCGACAAGGCCGATCGAGGCGAGCGACTGTTCGGCCGAAACCAGCAGCGCCCAGGCGAGCGCCGCCGCGATGATGGCGAGGATGGAGAGGCGCCGCACGAGCAGCATGCGCCGGCCGAGCGCCCCGGCGCCCGCTTCCCCGCCGTTCTCGCGCGCGAGCAGGGTGGGGAAGAGGAGGTCGTTCGAGACCATGGTCGCGAGCGCGGTCGAATCGACCACGACCATCGACGCCGCCGCCGCGATCCCGCCCAGCAGGGCCAGGGCAAGCACGATGCCCTGTCCGGTCATTCCGGGCAGGGCCAGCATGTAGAGATCGGGTTGGGCGCCGCGCAGCAGGCTTGCGCCGGCCAGCGCGATGGGCAACACCATCAGCGCCATCGCGCCGAGATAGGCGGCCAGTCCCCAGCGCGCGCCGACAAGATCGCCCGGTTCCCGCGCCTCAACCAGGCCCATGTAGAATTGCCGGGGCAGGACGATGACGGCCATGGCGGAGATGAGGAAGATGATGCCGACCTCGATCGACAACCGTTCCGGCCGGAAATTGGCGGACAATATGGCGACGCCGCGGCTGAGGTCCGTCGGGTCCGCCTGTCCCAGCAGGACGAAGGCGAGGACGGCCACCGCGGTCAGCGCGACGATCTTGAGGAGGGATTCGATGCCGATCGCATAGACCAGGCCTTCGCTGCGCCCCGCCAGTTCGAACCGGCGGGCGCCGAACAGCATGGCGAACAGCGCCAGCAGCCAGGCGGCGGTCAGCATGGTCAGCGTCGCGACGGGGCGGCCCGTCACGATGGAGATCGCGCTGCCGATGGAGCGGAATTGCAGCGCGACATAGGGCACTGTTCCCAGCAAGGCGATGACCGTGACCAGACGGGCCACGACCACATCGTGACCGAAACGCGCGGCGATGAAGTCGGACACGGTGGTTGCCTGTTCCTCCGCCACCGCCTCGGCCAGCCTGCGCAGGAAACGGGGCGCGACGATCAGCAGGCAGATCGGCGCGAGATAGATGGGGAGGTAATGCCAGCCGTCGCGCACGGCGCTCCCGACCGCGCCGTAGAAGGTCCAGCTTGAGCAATAGACGCCCAGCGCCAGCGCATAGGCGCCGTGGCGCACGTCATAACGGCCGAGCGCAAGGCCGCCGCGCCTTTCGACGATGGTGGCGATCCCGAACAGCAGCAGGACGATCGCGAGCGCGAGAAGGGCCGCCGAAAGCAGACTCATGGCCCATCTCTACTGGCTCGACGACGCCGGAACAATGCGCGGGGGTCGTCGTATTTCCGCCGGTGCGCGGAGCGCCCGGTTCCGGCAATTCCGCCTTATCGGTCGCTGATATTGGAGCCCGTCGCCTGATTATCCGCGCCCGGCGCGTTGGGCGGCACTTCGCCAGATCCGCTGGTCGGCAGCGGTCCTGCGGCGCCATTGCCCGGCGCATCGTCCGCGCGGTTGATGGCCGCTCCGTCGACTGCATTCCGGTCGGACGGGGTCTCGCCCGAACAGGCCCCGGCAAGCAGGCTGCCTGCGATCAAAAGCATACGGACCATCCTTTCCTCCTCCCTTGGCATGGGCACCAGCGTCCCGCGCAGCCGATCACCGGCCTGCGCCTCATCAAACGCGACCGGGCGCCGGGCGATCCTGTCCCATCGATGACGCAGGTTAGGGCGCGGTCGGGTTTCGGGCCCTGCTCCAGGTCTTGGTCTTACCGCCGCCGCAATCGGACGACCGCTTCGTCCAGTGCGGACAGGAAGCGGGACCGGTCGGCCTTCGCGAACGGCGCTGGTCCGCCGACGCCGTCCGCCAGGATGCCGGCGCGCAAGTCCGCCTTGATCGCCCGTACCGCCACGGCATTGCCGATGGAGGCATGGGTGAAGGGCTTGCCCGTGGGCGCGATCACCGCACCGCATCCAGCCTTCAGGCATCGGTCGGCCAGCAGGATGTCCGCGGTGATGATGATCGAGCCGGCGTCCACATGCCCGGCGATCCAATCATCCGCCGCATCGAACCCCTCGCCCACAACGATGCGGGAGACGAGCGGATGCGCCGGCACCCTGATGGGACTGTTGCTGACGACGATGACCGGCACGCCATGGCGCCAGGCGACCTTGTAGGTCTCCTCCTTCACCGGGCAGGCGTCGGCATCGATAAGGATGTTGGGCGTTTTGGTCTGGGGCATGGCTGCCGCTCCATGCACCGCCTGATGGGCGCCGCGCAAGGCGGGATGAATGCGTGACCTAATCCGCCGGGCGCATCGGTTCGCCCTCCGGCGGCATTGCGCCCGTGGGGGGTCGAGACGCCGGATCGGGCGCGTCGATGCTTGAATGGATCATCAGGCCGACGATGACGACAATGCTCAACAGGATCGCCGTCAGCAACAGGCCCATGCCAAGCCTTCTGCGTCGCCCGCTCATCGCCTGTCTTTGGCGCGGGGCTCGGGCCGCGCCGGCAGCTCATCCAGCTTCGCGAGCAGGTCCTTGAAGAGGTCGTCATCCTGTATGGGAAAGTGCCGCCGGAATCCTTGACCGAGAAGCTCAAGGTCTTTCGCTGTCAGCAGGCCAATGGAAACGATCTGGTCCGGCACGGCATCCTCCTTATCGCTGGGAACTGCGGCGGAGCCCGCAAGTGCCAAGGATTCCACCTGCGACATGAAATCTCTCCCGCTCCCCCGGCAGCAAGCCGGGGGGAGCGGGGCCATTCCCCTTTCAGGAGATGGCCGCCATTTCCTCCTGTCCCGGCGCAGCCGCCCCGCCCCGCCGGCCGAAGCGGGCATAGAGCGTGGGCAACAGGAACAGGGTCAGCAAGGTCGCGGAAACAAGGCCGCCGATGACCACGGTGGCGAGCGGCTTTTGCACCTCCGCCCCGGGGCCGGTCGCCAGCGCCATGGGCACGAAGCCGAGCGAGGCGACCAGCGCCGTCATGACCACCGGCCTCAGCCGCACCTTGGCGCCTTCACAGGCTGCCTTGCCGCGATCCATGCCGCGCGCCATCAGGTCCTGGATCGACCTCACCATGATCAGCCCGTTGAGCACGGCGATGCCGGACAGGGCGATGAAGCCCACCGCCGCCGAGATCGAGAAAGGCATGCCGCGCAGCGCCAGCGCCAGAACGCCGCCGACCAGCGCGAGAGGGATGCCGGTGAAGACGATCACGGCGTCCCGCACGCTGCCGAGCGCCCCGTAGAGCAGCAGGAGAATGAGCGCGAAGCAGGCCGGTACGACCAGCAGCAGCCGTTCCCGCGCCGATGCCAGATTTTCGAACTGGCCGCCCCATTGGAGATAGGTGCCGGCGGGCAGCCGCACGTCCCGCGCGATCCCCGCCCGCGCATCCGCGACGACGCCGGACACGTCGCGCCCGCGCACATTGGCCTGCACGACGATCCGGCGCTTGCCGTTTTCGCGGCCGATCTGGTTCGGGCCGTCGACCAGCGCGATCCGGGCGACGCTTGCCAGCGGCACGAAGGCACCCGCCGGAGTGGGCACCGGCACCTGGCCCAGCGTCTCCAGATCGGTTCGCGCCTCCTCGCCCAGCCGGATCGTGACGGCAAAGCGCCTGTCGCCCTCGAAGATCATGCCCGCGTCGCGCCCGCCCACCGCTGCGGCCAATATGTCCTGCAATACCCGAGCGCTGATGCCCAGCCGCGCCATCGCATCGCGATTGGGTTGCACGTCGAGAATGGGGAGGCCTTCGGTCTGTTCCACCCGCACGTCGGTGGCGCCCGGGGTCCGCCGCAGCACGGCGGCGATGCGATCCGCCGTGCCGCTCATCTGGTCGACATCGTCGCCGAAGACCTTGATGGCGATGTCGCCGCGCACCCCCGCGATCAGCTCGTTGAAGCGCATCTGGATCGGTTGGGTGATCTCATAGGCGTTGCCCGGCAGCATCGCGAGCCGCTGCTCCAGCCGTTCGACCAGATCCGCCTTGGCGAGGCGGGGGTCGGGCCATTGCGCGCGGGGCTTCAGGATGACGAAGGTGTCGGTCGCATTGGGCGGCATGGGGTCGGAAGCAAGCTCGGCCGTGCCCGTCTTGGAAAAGACGAAGCGGACTTCGGGCTCGCCCGCGACGGCGCGTTCGACCGCGAACTGCATGGCCTGGCTCTGGTCGACCGAAGTGCCCGGAACGCGGACCGCCTGGACGAGTATGTCGCCCTCGTCGAGCTGGGGCAGGAATTCCTGCCCCAGCATCGAGAAGCCGGCGATAGCCGCCAGAAATGCCGCGACCCCGATCCCGATCGTCCGGCTGGGCCGGCGCATCGCCACTTCCAGCCGCGGCCGATAGCGTGCGTTCAGCCAGGACATGATCCGCCCCTCCTTCTCCTCGACCGGCTTCGACAGCAGCAGGGCCAGCATGGCCGGAACGAAGGTCAGCGAGAGGATGAAGGCGAAGCCGAGCGCGAGGATGACCGTCATCGCCATCGGCGTGAAGGTCTTGCCCTCCACACCGTCCAGCGTGAGGAGCGGGACATAGACGAGGATGATGATCGCCTGGCCGTAGACGGACGGGCCTATCATCTCGCGCGCGGCCAAGGCTACGGCCGACAGCCTTTCTTCAGGGTTCAGCGTCCGGCCACGGTCATGCTGGTGCTCGGCGATCCGGCGCAGGGCATTTTCCACGATGATGACGGCCCCGTCGACAATGAGCCCGAAGTCGAGCGCGCCCAGGCTCATGAGATTGGCCGAGACACCGCCTTGCAGCATGCCGAAACTGGTGAGCAGCATGGTGATGGGGATGACCAGCGCGGCGATCAGCGCGGCTCTGAAGTTGCCGAGCAGGGCGAACAGCACGACGATGACGAGCAGCGCTCCTTCGGACAGGTTCTTCGCCACCGTGCCGATCGTCGCGTTGACCAGCGCGGTGCGATCCAGAACGGGTTCTACGATGACGTCGGTCGGCAATGAGGCATTGATCTCGTCCAGTCGCCCGGCGACGGCGGAGGCAACGGCCCGGCTGTTTTCCCCGATCCGCATGACTGCGGTGCCGACGACGACTTCCCGTCCGTTCTCGGATGCGGACCCCATCCGCAGCGCCTGGCCGGTCCGCACCGTCGCGACCTGATGGAGCAGGATGGGAACGCCTTCCCGCGTCGCGATGACCGTTCGGCTGAGATCGTCGGCGTTGCGGATGCGGGCATCCGACCGCACCGTCAGCCCTTCGCCGTTGCGGTCGATGACGCCCGCGCCGACGGCGCTGTTATTCTCCTCCAATGCGGTCGCCAGGTCGTTGAGGCTGAGGTTCAGCGCCGCGAGCCGCTGGACATCGGGCGCGACCTGATATTGCTTCACATGGCCGCCGATGGAATCGATGCCGGCGATGCCTGGCGTGTTCTTGAGCAGCGGGGCGACGATCCAGTCCTGCACCGTGCGCAGATAGGTCGCCTGATCGGACTGGCCGACCAGCCGCTCGCCCTCCGGCGTGATGTAGCTGCCGTCGGGCTGGATGCCGGGTTCGCCGGGCGAGTGTCGGTCATCCTTGCGATGGGCCAGATGGACCGTCCACATATAGACTTCGCCAAGGCCGGTGGCGATCGGGCCCATTTCAGGCGTGACGCCGTCCGGCAGGCTATCCTCCGCGCTGCGCAGCCTTTCGGCAACCTGGGCGCGGGCGAAATAGATGTCGGTGGAATCGGTGAAGACCGCCGTCACCTGGGCGAAGCCATTGCGGCTCAGCGATCTTGTATATTCCAGCCCCGGCACCCCCGCCAGCGCGGTCTCTATCGGGAAGGCGACCTGCTTTTCGACCAGTTCGGGCGACAGCGCGGGCGCGCGGATATTCACCTGCACCTGGTTGTTGGTGATGTCGGGAACCGCGTCGATGGGCAGGCGGCTGAGCGCCCAGCCGCCGATCGCGGCCGCGATGAGGGTGACGAGCAGCACGAACCAGCGCCGCTCGACCGAAAAGGTCACGATACGCCCGATCATGGTTCAATCCTCATGCGTGGCGTCGCTCTTCCCGAGCTCGGCCTTGAGAGTGAAGCTGTTGGCGACGGCGATCTGCTCGCGCCCGGTCAGGCCCGACAGGATCGTGACCGCGTCGCCGCCTGGCTGGCCTGTAGTGACCGGCACGGCCCTGAACCCCTGGGCTGTGCGGACGAAGACCGAGGGCCGCCCTTCGACTGTCTGGACCGCGCCGGACGGCACCATCATACCGCCCGATCCGCCCGTCACCGCGATGGCGGCGGTGACGGGTTCGCCGATACGCCACTGGCCGCCGCAATTGTCGATAAGGGCCAGCACGGGGACGAGGCGCGTGCTCTCATCGAGCACCGGAGAGACGAAGCCGATGCGTGCGCTGGTCCTGCGGCCCGGCGCGGTGATGTCCACGCGCGCGCCCGGCCCGACGCGGCTCGCATCGGCAGGGGAAAGCGACAGGCGGACCGCCAGTTTAGAGAGATTGGCGACGCGATAGAGTTCGGCATCCTCGGCGACCATCTGCCCCAGCGTCACGGTGCGGGCGATGACCTGGCCACCCATCGGTGCGGCGATGCCCAGCCGGTTGAGCCCGCCGCCCCCGCCCCCTGACGCCGCAATCCGCTGCCGGGCGAGGCGCAGCGCGATCCCGGCCTCCGTCGCGGCGGTGCGCGCCGCGACCAGATCCTGTTCGGGCGAAACCCGTTCGGCAAACAGGCGCTGTTCCCGCCGCAAATTGGATTGGGCGAGCGCCAGCCGCGCCTGCGCCGCTTCGGCCTCCGCCTTGAGCGAGGCGATCTCGCGGCTTTCGATCACCGCCAGCATGTCGCCCTTGCGCACCCATTCGCCCAGATTGCGGCTGAGGGCCACGATGCGCCCGCCGATCGCGGCGGAAACCACCTGCGTCCCCTGCGGATCGCCCTCTATGGTGGCGGGCAGGGTGATGGCGGCGGCCCCACCCGGGGTGGGCCGGGCGAGTTCGATGCCCGCGGCGGCGATCTGCTGTGCGGTGAGGCGGATCAGCCCTTCCTCGCCGGCATGCGCCTCCCCTTCGGCATGGCTTTCTTCGGCAGGCCGGTTCCCGCAGGCGGCGACCGTGAATGTCAGGATTGCGGCCATGACGGTCCGCTGGAGGAGGTTCATCGATCGTCTCCCTGATCCGGCGCGCGAGCGGTCAATCGCTCCAGCTGCGCCCGTGCATTGTGATAGGCGAGCAGCGCCTCTATGGCGGCTGCCTTCGTTTCGGTGAGCGTGCGTTCGGCATCGAGCAGGTCGAGCTGACTGAACTTGCCCTCGCGATAGCCGATGCGGGCGATGCGGGCGGCTTCCTCGGCGGCCGCAAGGGCGGGTCCGGTCGCCGTCTCCGCGCCGATGGCGGCGTTCGCGGCCTCGGCCTGCGCCTGGGCTATCGCCTGGGCGACCTCCTGCGCGGTGGCTCGCCGCTGGGCTTCGGCGCGACGGTGCTCCGCCAGCGCCTGCCCGACCGCCGCCTTACCGCCGTTGAGGAAGGGGAGGGGCAGCGACAGGCTGAAAAGTGCTGCGCTGTCGTTGGTCGCTTCCAGTCGGCGGACGCCCGCGCCCACCGTCAGATCGGGAATGCGCTGGGTTCGGGCAAGCCGCACCTGCGCGCTGCTGGCCGCCAGATCGGCGTCGGCGGCGGCAAGCGCCAGCGTCTCTATCGGCTCCAGGGGCTGCAACGGGCCGTGGGCTGTGCCGATGCGGTCGAACCAGCCTGCGTCGAGAGCGCCGGGGATCGCCTGCCCGATTCGCTGGGCCAGGATGAAGCGGGCCGCTTCCGCCGACCGTTCCATCCGCACGAGAGCAGCCTGCGCATTGATCCGAGCCAGCTCGGCGCGCTGCACCTCCATGGGCGAGGCGCGGCCGGCACGCAGGCGGACATGAGCGGCATGCAGGCCTTCCCCGGCAATCCGAAGCTGGTCGCGCGCATTCGTCAGCCGCCGCTCCGACGCCGCGGCCTCCGCATAGGCCCGCGTCACCGCGAACCGCAGGTCGACCCGCGCAACCGCCTGTTCGATGAAGGCGCGATCGCGCTGGGCGCCCGCGACGGCCAGCCGGGCCGATCGCTTTCCGCCCAGTTCCAGCGGGAGGGCCAGCGAAGTCGTGGCCTCCAGGCTTTTCGTGTCCGCATAGAGGCCGGTGCCGGCCACATTCTCGGCTTCGACGGTGAGGATGGGGTTCGGCCGCAGACCGGCCGCTGCTTGCGCGGCCCTGGCTGCATCGACGCCGGCCCCGGCCGCGTCCAGCGATGGGGCAGTCGCGCCGGCGAGATCGAGCGCCTGCTCAAGCGTCAGGCCGGGGGGCGTTTCGGCCGTCCGCGCGGACTGCGCCTGCGCTGCGGATAGGGGTGAGGTGGCGGCAAGCAACGCCGCCAGCAAAGGGTTCATGTTCGGAAACTCCTGACAACGGATGACCGCCTGCGCGATGCGCAGGCCGGGCGGCAGTGGTCAGGCGATCGGCGGTCTCAACTCGCTCCGCGGAGGTGCGGCGCCATGGACGGTGGGCGTCCAACGCAGCTTCACCATCCGGTGGACCGGACCAGGCGTGATTTCCGACATGGCGAAAGCGGCCGCGACATGATGCCCATGGCATCCCCCATGTTGGTGAGGATAGGCGCGGTCGGTATCGCCGGACGTCTGTCCCGCATCGCCGCCGTCATGCGTTTCGGCAGCCGTTGGTCCTTCTGCGTCGATGCAACCGATAGCCTCCATCGCATGCGCGACCGATGCCGTCGTAAAGGACAGCGCCAGCGCGAGACAGGCGAATAGGGCGAGCAGCCGGTTCATGCGCCTGCCTTTAACGAGCATTTTCGGGCTGGTTGCAAGGGGAGAACGCTACCCCGCAGCGCATTTTTCGGCATGGCGATGGATATTCGAGCGACGATTCCGCCATGCGGGCGCCTCATTTCATGGAGGAAGCGGCTATGTTTTGATGGCTGCTGCCTCGTTGAAGCGGAGCGCGGGACGCGAAGCACCGGCGACCGGTGCGGGGGTGAGGCTTGTCGGCCTGGGGCTTATGATCAGGGGTGTCCGTCAGGCATGTTGTTCCTCCAGCGCACGCGGTTGCAGGCGATCTGCCGCTGGCCTGCCTATACGCCTGCTATCGTCCAGAAGGTCCGACAGGACTGACAGGGAAGGGGAGCGATGGTCGGGCTTCCTGACATGCCGGCCTGCGATCATGGCATCCTCCTGCAGCGGGCTGAGCCGGAGCATGTCCCTGATGCGGTCCGCCAGTTGCCGGGCGCGTTGTGAGGGCTTGGAGGAAAGGGCAACCTCATAGGAGATGGCTGGCAGGGTCGGCAGCAAGCCGGAGAAGCCGGGTGTCGAATTGTCCGCAAAGAAGCGCGAATGCGCCGTTATCCCGATGCCGCAGGCCACCGCCGCGCGAAGCGAGGCAAGGTTGGAGGATTGAACGACGACTTTGAACCGTCGACCCGCTTTGTGGAGCGTGGAGAAGATCTTCTCCCGATAGAGACAGGGTTCCTCCTGAACCACCAGGGGCACTATCGCGCGGCGGGCGAGTTCCGGATTGCCGAACCACATGACCGGACCACCGTCGCAATCCTGCTCATATTCCGTGAAACGCGCCGAAAGAGCGAGGTCGAGTTCGTCTCGCCCGACCGCTTCCAAAAGGGAGGCGGGCTTGCCCGTGACGACCTCGAACTCCAGCCTGGGATGGGCGGCGAGAAATCCGGGCAGCACCTCGGCAAGCAATGATTCGGCGCATTCCGGGGGCAGTCCGATGCGCAATGGCGACAGGATCGTCTGGGTCATGGCAAGGATCGCCCGGTCGTTCGCCGCCAGCAGGGCGCGTGCATGGCCGACGAAAGACTGGCCGGTACCCGTGGGCCGGACGCCCCGCTTCGTTCGTTCGAAAAGCTGTACCCCGAGCAGCGTCTCAAGCCGCTTCATCTGAAGGCTGAGCGCGGAGGGCGTCACGAAGACGCACGCGCTCGCCTTCTGCATCGACCCGCAGTCGATGATGGCGACGAAGCTTCTGATGAGCTCGATAGGCAGATCGGTGGTCAACACAACTCCTGATATTGCAGGAGTCATATTATGTTTGTAATCCCAACCTGAGTTTAGTGATTTTTTCTCATCGATCGCCGTCCTTTCCTGAATTGACGCCGGAGCAGGAAGCGGCAGCGCCGCTTTCTATGCGTCTTCCTTCACGACGATACCATATCGCCGGGCGACCTGGCCGGAACGGACCGCCTCCATGAAGGCGATGCGCCGCGATTCCAGTGCGTCCCAAATCTCCGTTTCGAGGAGGGAAGGCGTGGTGACGGCTTCCCCCGCCGCCAGTCCGGCAAATGCCGCGTCGACGAGCTGTTCGGCGCTGAGGAAGGTGTCGGCGGGGAAAATATCTTCGGTGGTTCCGGCGGCAGCGAAGAATTCGGTGCGGATCGGGCCCGGCTGGACAAGCTGGATGCGAATGGCGCTGTCGGCATATTCGACCTGGAGCGAGCGGGTGAAATTCAGGACATAGGCCTTGGACCCGCTATAGGCGGGCGCCCCGCCGGAGGGGGTGAGCGCGATGATCGATCCGATATTGACCAGCGTGCCCGATCCGCGCGCCCGGAAGACTTCCAGCGCGGCATGGGACAGCCGGGTGAGCGCGGTCACATTGATATGGATGACGCTTTCCAGTCGCTCCGCGGACACGGCGCTGGTGGCGCCCAGCCCGCCGACCCCAGCATTGTTGACCAGGAACGACAGGTCGGACGCGCGCAACCTGTCGGCCACCCTTGCAAGGTCTTCCGCCGCCGCGAGATCCGCGACCTCGATCGCTACCCCGACCCCATATTGGTCCCTGAGGCGAGCCGCCACGCTTTCCAGGCGGTCGGCGCGGCGCGCGATGAGCAGAAGATCGTGACCACGGGCCGCAAGCCGATCCGCATAGACCGCGCCGATACCGGAAGATGCGCCCGTGACGACCGCCAGGCCGACGTCCTTCGAAAGAGTCATTATCACCTCGTCAGAAATAGGTGCCCGGCACGGGCATGTTCATGGCAAGCCACTTTCCGGATTGATCTCACGATGCGGCCGCCCACTCAAATTAGGATGGCAAAGGCGGGACCTGAGGAATCCCAACTACTGGGTAAAGGAACGTCAGTGTAGCCAAGCCGCCCAGGCTCCGGTTCAACGAGACCTTCCGTCGCTTTGGCGGCAGGCATGGGCGCGGGCGCAACGATCAGGAGTTATCCATGGCAACCCGCCGCCTTTCCGGCACCGTCCCTTCCAATCTCCATGCGGTGATTTCCTCCGGCGCGCTGGAAGAATTGCGTGACGATTTCGCGGAACGTGCCGCCGGACATGACGAAGATGGATCGTTCCCCTTCGAGAATTTCGCGGCGCTGCATGAACTTGGCCTTCTGGCGGCCGCCTTGCCGCAGGAAGTCGGCGGGGGTGGCGCGACGCTTCAGGAGCTTGCCGCGATCATCCGTGCCGTCTCTTATGGAGATCCTTCGACCGGCCTCGTCCTGGTCATGCAGTATCTTTTTTCGGAGCAGTTCCTTCGCGGCGCGAACCGGTCGCCCGATCTGCGCGAACGGTTCATCGCCAGCGTGATAGAGGATGGCGCCCTGATCAACGGCCTGCGCGTCGAGCCGGATCTGGGCACGCCGGGGCGCGGCGGCCTGCCCGCGACGGTGGGAAGGCGCACGCCGGACGGCTGGATATTGAACGGCCGCAAAATCTATTCCACGGGCGCGCCGGGCCTGACCTGGATGTCGGTATGGGGCCGGTCGGACGACGACCGGCCGCTCGTCGGCAGCTTCCTGGTCGAGGCCGGCACGCCCGGCGTCAGGATCGAGCCCACATGGAACCATTTTGGGATGCGCGCGACCGGCAGCCATGATCTGCTGTTCGAGGATGTTCATCTCCCGCTCGATCACGCCCCCAATCTCGTCGCTCCGGAGGAGGCGCACACCCTCCTCGATCCCACCTTCCAGCTTCGCAACGCGCTGCTGATCACGATCGTCTATGACAGCGTGGCCAATGCGGCGCGCGACTGGCTGGTGGGCTGGCTGCAGCAGCGCAAGCCCACCGCGCTGGGCGCTGCGCTGTCCACCTTGCCGCGCTTTCAGGAACTGGTCGGGCGAATCGACGCCCTCCTCTACGGCAATCGGCTCCTGCTCGACCGGTCGATCGAACATCCCGATCCCGCGCAGGCGGGCACGATCAAGCATCTCGTGACCAGAAATGCGATCCAGGCCGTCGAACTGGCTGTGGAGGCGATCGGCAATCCCGGCCTGACGCGCAGCAATCCGCTGGAACGGCACCTGCGCAACGTCTTCTGCAGCAGGGTCCACATGCCGCAGGACGATCTGATCCTGACCGGGCTGGGTCGCTCCCGCTTCGCGGCGACGAACGGGGCATGACGGGATTCACCATCGCCAGCCAGTTTACGGCGGGCGCCAATGAGGAATTGCGGCGCAGCGGGTGCCGGGTCATCGACCTGCCGAGGGGGGCGCCCGCTTCTCTGCCAGACGACGTAGCCATCCTGGTGGCCACGCCGTTCGAATGGCGCGGGGCGGCGCGCCCGGAAGGCTGGCCGTGGAATATCCGCTGGGTTCAGCTCGCCTCCGCCGGCATCGACGCCTATCCCGACTGGCTTTTCGAAGCGCCCATCGTCACCGCCGCCGCCGGCGTGACCGCGCAGGCCGTGGCTGAGTTCGCGATCACGGCGGTGTTCGCCGCGATCAAGGCCATGCCGGACTGCTGGATCGGTGACGCCGGAGAATGGGCATGGCGAGACGTTCAGGGCATTGCCGGAAAGACCCTGGGCATATTGGGATATGGCCATATCGGCAAGCGCGTCGCCGCCTATGGACGGGCGTTCGGGATGGACCTGCTGGTCGCGCGCCGGTCGGTCGACATGTCCCCGCCCGAAGGTGTCGAATATGTCCCCGACATCGATACCCTGATCGCCCGGTCGGACCATCTCGTCCTGGCTGCTCCGGCTACGCCCGCGACCCGTCATATCCTGAACGAAGCGACCTTGGCCAACGCGAAGCCGGGCATCCACATCGTCAATGTGGCGCGGGGAGCGCTGATCGACCAGGACGCCCTGCTTGGCGCGCTGGAGGCGGGGCAGGTCGGGCTCGCGACGCTGGATGTCAGCGAGCCCGAACCCCTACCGCCCGGCCATCCATTCTATGCCCATCCGCGCGTTCGGCTTTCACCGCATATCTCGTTTCTCACGCCTGATCTTGGGGCGAGGCTGGTCGGCTTCTTCACGGCCAACCTCGCCCGTTTCCGCGCCGGTGACGGAATGGAAGGCGTCGTGATCAAAAAACCTGTTTCGAAGGAGTCGACGCTATGAGCCCGATCGCAAACCTGGTGCAGGCCGACGCCCCGGCGCCGTTGCGCGGCATCGACAGCGCGCTGCGCGACGGTGATCGTCTGCGTTTCGCGGTTCCTCCTCCACTGGACGATCCGGCTGCGGAACGGTTGCACCGCAAGCAGCGCCTGGCGGCGACCTTCCGGTTGTTCGCCCGCCATCGGCTGGCGAGCGGCATTGCCGGTCATGTCACGGCACGCGACCCGGAGTGGACCGACCATTTCTGGGTCAATCCGATCGGCGTCAATTTCGGGCAGATCAGGGTGTCCGACCTGCTGCTGGTCAATGCCGAGGGAAAGATCGTGGAGGGACGGGGCGCCTTGAACAGCGCGGCCTTCGCCATCCATGCGGCGATCCATGAGGCGCATCCGCACATCGTCGCCGCCGCCCACACGCATTCGCTATATGGCAAGGCGTGGTCCACGACCGGTCGGATGCTGGACGCCATCAGCCAGGATGCGTGCATGTTCTACGGCGGGCACGCCGTCTTCGACGACTATACCGGCGTGGTCACCGACCTCAGCGAGGGCGCGCGGATCGCTGATGCCCTGGCGGGCAACAAGGCCCTCATCCTGCAAAATCACGGACTGTTGACCGCCGGACGCACGGTCGAGGCCACGGCCTTCTGGTATGTGGCGCTGGAGCGGGCCATCCATGCGCAGATCCTGGCGGAGAGCCTGGGCGAGCCCCGCCGCATTCCGCACGCCGTGGCGCAGGCGACGGCGCAGAATGTCGGCAGCGATGTGGTCGCCTGGATGTGCTTCCAGCCGGAATGGGACGTGCTGGTCGCCGAGGAGCCCGACTTCCTGTCTTGAAGCTCTCTCGCCAGGGCGGAAATATCTGACGGGGCGGTCGCGGGATCGTCCGGCATATGATGAAGGGGCCATGACCGTCGTGACGATCATGGCCCCTTCGCTTCAGAAGCGATAGCTGACCCTGCCATAGTAGAAACCGCCCGATGAGTCGAAGGGCGGCACGCCATAATTGAAGAGAGTGACGCCGCTCGTCGGTTCGTTCACGCCGCTGTTTTCCGGGCGTATGCTGAACAGGTTGGTTGCCCCGCCGGCGACCCTGAGCTTTTCGGTGAGCTGGAACTCCACCTCCAGATCGGTGATCCAGCGCGCGCCGTAGGTAAGGTCCTGCGCCGGGTTTTCCGTGCGCAAATAGCCATAGCGGCCATAGCGGGTCACCCGCAGGTCCACCGAGACGGGCGAAAGCTTCCAGGTCGATCCCAGCGCCAGCTTCGATCGGAGCTGGTTGTCGGCAAGTTCTCCACGGAAGACATTGCCGAACGCGACCAGACTGCCGCCGGGGTTCGGCCCCAGATTCGTCAGCGCGGCGGGTGTGGCGGAAGCCCTGCGGATCTTCGTCCGGCTGTAATTATAGGCGGCCGTGAAGGACAGGTTGCCGAAGCGCTGGAGATCGAGCGGATATTCCACCACGACGTCGACGCCCCGCGTGCGGGTGTCCGCCGCATTGGCGTAATATTGGACGAATGTTCCGGCGGGCACGCCGTTCTGCGCGAAAATGGCGTTGAGCGCGGGGCCGGACAGGGATGCGGTGCGCGCGATCCGGTCATCGATGTTGATCTGATAGCCGTCGACGGTGATCGTCAGATTGCGCGCGGGGCGGAGCACGAGGCCCAGCCCCAGATTCCATGATTTTTCAGGCTTCAGCGTCTGCGCCCCAAGCGCCTGCGCCAGGGGAGAGCCGGTCGGCAACAGGCGCGTCGTTGCGGGCACCAGCAAACCCGTCACGGGATTGGTCGCGGTCCTGTTGTCGGTCTGCGCATAGCCGATCTGAGAAAGCGAAGGCGCGCGGAAGCCGGTGCCCACCGTGCCCCTCACCGCGATCAGGGACGACAGATCGTAGCGGCTGTTGATCTTTCCGCCCACGGTCGTCCCGGCGCCAAGGCCGTAATGTTCGACGCGCCCCGCCAGATCGACATACCAGCGATCCGTGGGATAGAGGCCGACATCGGCATAGGCGGCAAAGACATTCCGCGCGATATGGGCTGCGTTTTCCGGCGACAGGGTTATCGCCCCCTGGGCGCCGATCGAAGCGATCTTGCCGACATTCGGATCGCCTTCCTGATCGCCTGGCTTGAAGACATAGCCGCCGTTCGTATAGCTGGCCGGATCGCCGGCGAAGGTCTGGAAGACTTCCCGGCGCGCCTCAAGCCCCCATGCCAGGTGCAGCGGCTTGGCAAGGCCGATCTCTATATCCCGGCTGACATCCAGATTGTTGGTCCATTGCGAGAAGCGATATGTTCCGAAATCGTCGAAGTGCGTGGGTCCCGTCGGTCCCAGCGAAGGATTGAGGGTCAGGTCGCTCGACATGCGGACATTGTCGCGGCCGAAGCTTGTGCTGAGATCCCATTGCCAGCCCGAAATTTCGCCCTTCGCGCCCGCCGTCACCTGAAAGTCCGTTTCGGTCGTGTTGATGACCGGGAAATAGCCGTCGGGAAAGATGGCGGAGAAGGATGTCGTGCTGTTGGGCCGCCTGATCATATTGCCGATGGCGGACGACCGCCGTCCCACGGTTCCCTGAACATAGGCGGTGGTGCTTCCCAGCGGCAGAGCCGCGTTCAGCCCGATGTTGAAGGCGCGGATGCGGGGATCGCCATTATGCGCTCCGATGCCGTCCCAGCTTGCGTTCTTCGGATTGGAGGCCGGGGCATAGAGTATGCGGTTGGTCGCGGGGAAGCCGCGCCAGGACATGCCGCGTCCCCGCAGGTCGCCCGACAGGTTGACGAAGCCGCCGTCGCCCAGCGCGAAGCCCGCCCCGGCTTCGAGCTTCGCGCTCCACGGATCGCCATAGCTCTTGTAGTGGTCGCCATAGGTGGCTGAGAAATGGGGCGCCGCTGGGCTGCTCTCCAGCACGAAATTGATGACGCCGGCCACGGCGTCCGATCCATATTGGGCCGCCGCGCCGTCTCTCAGCACCTCGACCGTCCGGATGCCCGCGACGGGGATGAAGTCGAGATCGACCGCCGTCACCCCGCTGGAATCGCCGCCGCCATTGGTGAGGAGGGCGCTGTTATGCCGGCGCTTGCCGTCCACCAGGATCAGCGTGTAGGCTGGCCCAAGACTGCGGTTGAAGATCGGGCGGACGATGGAAGCGACGCCCGATCCCGTCCGTCCGAAGCTGATCGACGGCAACGCCCGCGCGAGAGCTTCGCCCAGTTCTGCGCGTCCCGTACCCGTGACGCGGCTGGCCGGAATAAGATCGATCGGCGCGGCGCTTTCCGCCGCCGTCCGCGACGTGAGGCCGCGCAGTCCGGTGACGACGATGGTGTCGGATGTTCCCGCGGCCGCCTCTTCGTCGATCGCTGGCAAGGCCTCCTGCGCGGATGCGGCGAAAGACACGAGGCAAAGGAGCGCCGTGCCCGCCAGTAAATTGCGTGTGTTCCGCGCTCTGTGTCCAGTCGATTCCATCATTCTTCCCCCACATGTCCGAATAATAATTCTGCCCGTCGCTATCGAAGAGAGGCGATGCCGGTGAGAATTGCAGAATAAGAAAGCTCAATTCCGCGTGGCCCGTTGGCACAGGATTGGCGCGGATTTTAGCGATCAATTCTCATGGGGTGGATTAGGCGCGCAAATCATCGTTTATATTGAAAATCCTGATCTATAGTTTAATTTATCTCATAGCCTCCCAGACATGCTGAGCATCGCTCATGCGCCGCCCAAATCTTGTTCAATTGCGGCTGTTTGCGCCCATGTTTAGGCAGCAGGACTCCATACAGGGCCAGGTGGGACGATCCGAAGCGTCGCAGGCCGAACGAGGAGTCGAATGTGCCGGGCGCGATTTTTGAACGAGCAGCATCGTGGCGGCTTTCGGCGGCGCTTATGCTCTCATGCCTCGCCATGGTCCCCCTTTCGGGCTGCGGCCGGGCGGATGGGGATCAACAGATCCTGCGCGTCGCGGGTCAGCGCGGGGGCACCCGGGCGATGATGACGGCGGCAGGCGAACTCGACCACCTGCCATATAAGGTGGAGTGGTCGGAGTTTCCCAGCGCCCCTCCGCAGATCGAGGCGATTTCCGCGGGCGCCGTGGACGTCGGCGCTGCCAGCGCCAATGCCTTCCTGTTCGCCTATGGCAGCAACCCGGAACTCAGGGCCGTGCAGGCGCTGAGCGGCGGGGACAATCAGCAAGTGGCGGCCGTCGTCGTGCCCAACGGATCTTCGATACGGACGGGCAGGGACTTGCGGGGGAAGAGGATCGGCACGACCCGCGGAACGGCGGGTCATTCCGTCCTGCTCCAGGCGCTGGAACAGGCCGGCCTCAAGCCCGAAGACGTCAAGATCAGCTTCCTGACGCCCAGCGAGGGTCTTACCGCGTTCCGCAACGGCGATCTCGATGCGCTGGCGATCTGGATTCCCTATCTGGCGATGGCGGTACTCCACCAGAAGGCGCGGGTGCTGACCTATGCGAACACGGGCAATACAGCCTATATGTTCCAGATTTCGACCAAAAGTTCGTTGAAGGCGAAGCGCGACCTTATCGCTGATTTCACGCGCCGTTATGGCAGGGCGCAATCATGGGCCAACAAGCATTCCAGGGAATGGGCGCAGATACTCGTTCGGGAAACCAATGTGCCGCCGGACGTCGCGGCCTATACGGCGGAACGCCTGCGCTGGACGCCGGTGCCGATTGACGACAAGGTCATCGAAACGCAAAAGATAACGGTGCGGCGATTCCATATCACAGGCCGGAACGGGCAGGGCATCGACCTGGCCGCAGGCTTCGACGCCGTGGAGTCCCGTTGACGGAGCCGGCCGCCATTCGCCTTGCCGGCCCTTGCGGAGGTGTCGAATTTGCTCAGGAACCTGCCCATCGATCTGGTTCGCAGCTTCACGGTGATTGTCGATTCCGGCTCGATGCAGAAGGCGAGCGAGCGTGTTCCCGTGACGGCGTCGGCTCTCAGCCTCCAGATGAAGCGGCTGGAAGACCTGCTGCAACTGTCCCTTTTCCATCGGGACGCCCGCGGCCTGACGCTCACGGCTGAGGGAAGCGAGTTTCTCCGCCATGCGCGCGCGGTGTTGGAGGCCAATGATCAGGCCGTCGTCGCCATCGGCGGGGAGGCGTTGCTCGGCCCCGTGAGACTGGGCTTCGTCCAGGATTTCGCGGACGCTTTCCTGGGCGGCGTCCTCAGCAGGATCGCCGGGGAGCATGGTGACGTCGACCTGGAAGTACGGTCGGGCAAATCCATGGAACTGCTGGCCCAGCTTGCAAGCAACGAGCTGGATGTGGTGTTCTGCATGGGGCAGGAGGGGGACGCGGGTTCCCTTGGCGTGGCGCCGATGCTGTGGCTTGGAAATCCGGCCCTTCTGGCTCAGGATGTCATCCCATTGGCGTTGCTCAATGCGCCATGCCGTTTCCGGGAGGCCGCGCTCACTGCGCTCCAGGCGGCGGAGCGGCCCTATCATATCCTCATGCAGACGGAGGATCTGTCGGTGCTCAAGCTCGCCGTCGCGCGGGGAATGGCCTTGACGACCAGAACGGCCCTCTTCGCCGGCAACGACCTGCCGATCATCGCCGGAGCGCTGCCGCAACTCCCGAACGTCTCGTACATCATGCGCCGTCGCCGGACCGTGCACGGCGGCGTCGAGCGGCTGGCGAACACGATCGGCCAGATCATCACCGACAGCGGCGTGGGCGGCCGCGCCGCTTGAAGCCATGTGCAGGGGATCGTGATCGGTCGCCGGTCAAGAGACCGCTCCACCCGCTTTGAAGAGCTGCACCCAACATCAGGATCGACGGAACATGCTCCCGTAAGGAGCATGTTCCAAAAGCATGCGTTGTCCGGCGGATTTCGATCTGATTGGATCCGATCGCCGTTCCAGACCTTTCTTGGCCAGCGATCGGTTCCTGTCGCTTGGAAATCGCTCTAGGCCGCGGAGGCGCGTTCCGGATCGACCTGTTCGACCGTGTACCGGTTCGCGGGAACCGGCAGGCCGAGGCGGTCGCGGAACAGCGAACCCTCATATTCCGTCCTGAACAGGCCGCGCTTCTGAAGGACCGGTACGACCGTCTCCACGAAGACCTTCAACTGGCCGGGCAGGGCCTGGCCCAGCATGAACCCGTCGACCGCTCCGTCGGTGAGCCATTCCTCCATCTTGTCCGCCACGGCTTCCGGCGTGCCGTCGAAGCTGTCGAGAGGACGCCCGAACCGAAGCGCGGTTTCCCGCAGCGTCAGATTCTCCTCCTGGACCGCCTTTATCACCTCCAGGACATTGCCCATGCTGCTGTTCAGCCATTCCTCCTTCACCGCCGGGAAAGGCGCGTCCAGAGGATGTTGCGAGAAGTCGTAGTCGTTGAACGACTGTCCGAGCGACGAGAGCGCATTCTCGATCGAGTTGTAGGAATTGCGTTCCTCATTGAGGCGGCGCACTTCATCCTCCGTCGCGCCCACGAGGGTCGAGATGCCGGCGAAGACGAACAGCTTGTCGGGGTCCCGGCCCGCTGCCCTGGCGCGTGCCCGCAGGTCGGCGCGGTAGGCGATGGATTTCTCCTTGCTGCGCGGCAGGCTGAATATCGCGTCGGCATGGCTGGCTGCAAAGGCGCGGCCGTCGTCCGACGTGCCGGCCTGGAAGATCACGGGATGCCCCTGCGGCGTGCGGTCCAGGTTCAGCGGCCCGCGAACCTTGAAGAACTCACCGACATGATTGAGCTCATGCAGGGCCCCGGGCTTCAGGAAGACGCCATTGGCCTTGTCCCCGACGAGCGCCCCGGGCTCATAACTGTCCCAAAGCCCCTTTGCGACGGCTACATATTCCGCGGCCAGCCGGTAGCGGTCGGCATGGTCGATATGATGGTCACGGCCGAAATTGGCGGCCGTCCCGTCCAGCCAGGATGTCACCACGTTCCAGCCGGCACGCCCCTTGCTCAGCTTGTCGAGCGAGGCAAGCTGCCGGGCAAGGTTGAACGGCTCGGTATAGCTGACCGTGAACGTCCCGACGAGGCCGATGTCCCGCGTCACGGTGGCGAGTGCCGACAGGATCGTGGCCGGTTCGAAACGGCTGAGATAATGGGGCATCGACTTGGCGTCGATCTGCAGGCTGTCAGCGACGAAGACGAAGTCGAACTTGCCCTTCTCCGCAAGTTGCGCCTGCTCCACATAGAGGTCGATATTCGTGCTGCCGTCGATCACCGCGTCGGGGTGGCGCCAACTGTTCCAGCCCCGCCCCACGCCATGCAGAATGAACCCGAGCTTCATGCCGTCCGCCAATGCCATGCCATGTCTCCTCTGGCCGGAACATGGCTTCATCTCCGCCCCTTTTCGACCGAGCTTTTGTCGGGATGGTCTTGAGGATCGCTCATGATCCGGGTCTTTGGTCCGGTTGGAGGCGCTTGTGGAAACAATGCAAGCCCATGGCCATGCCATCCTTGCCATTGTAATATTATGAACATAATATTATGAGGGTGACGCGCCTTGGATCATGACGGCGCGCAGAGAGGAGAACATATCATGTCACGAGTCGTCATAGCGGGCTTTGCGAGGACCCCGTTCACTTTCGCCCGGAAAGGCGCGCTTGCCGGGGTGCGGCCCGACGATCTGGCGGCGCTCGCCATCTCTGCGCTGGTCGAGCGGACCGGGCTGGACCCCCGGCTGATCGAGGACGTGCTGCTTGGCTGCGCCTATCCCGAGGCGGCCCAGGGCAACAATGTGGCGCGGGTCGCATCGGTCCTCGCCGGCTTGCCGGTCGAACTGGGCGGGGCGACGGTGAACCGGTTCTGCGGATCTTCGATGTACGCCATTCACATCGCCGCCGGGCAGATCGGCATCGGCGCGGGTCAGGCATTCATTTGCGGCGGGGTCGAGAGCATGTCGATGGTGCCGCAGGGCGGGGCCAATCCCTCGCCCAATCCGCGTCTGGAACGGCACGGCCTGCCGGATGGGGAGGGCTTTCCCGATGCCTATATCCCGATGGGCGAGACCGCGGAGAATGTTGCCCGCCGCTACGGGATTTCGCGTGAACGGCAGGAGGAACTGGCCTTCCAGTCGCAGCAGAAGGCCGCCGCCGCCCAGGCGGGCGGGCGCCTGAAGGACGAGATCGTGCCGGTGAGTCTGCCGGACGGCCTTGTGGTCGAGACGGACGGGTGCCTCCGCCCCGCCACCACGCTGGAAGGGCTTGCGGCCCTGAAGCCCGCATTTCGCGAGGACGGCACCGTGACCGCCGGGACCGCCTCTCCGCTCACCGACGGAGCGGTGGCGACGCTCGTCACTTCGGAGGATTTCGCGCGGCAGCATGGCCTGGAACCCATCGCAGTCATCCGGTCCGTGGCCGTAGCGGGGGTCGAGCCGGAATATATGGGGATGGGGCCGGTTCCCGCGACGCGCAAGGCGCTGGAGCGCGCAGGCCTCAGCATCTCCGACATCGATGTGGTCGAGATCAACGAGGCTTTCGGGAGCCAGGCGGTCGCGTGTCTCGACGAACTCGGCATTGCCCGCGAACGGGTGAACATCGATGGCGGCGGCATCTCCATCGGGCATCCCCTTGGCGCCACGGGCGCGCGCATCACTGCGAAGGCGGGGCAGATCATGCGGCGCGAAGGCGGCCGCTACGCGCTCGCGACCCAGTGCATCGGCGGCGGTCAGGGGATCGCCACCATATTGGAACGTGTCTGAGGATGGACATGGCCGGGCGGCGGCGGAAAAGCTTTCCCCGCCGCCCGCGCGCCAGGACATCGGCCAATCTCCGGTTGCCAATCTCCGGTTGAATGTCCCCTCTATTCAAATTACGAGCATAATATAATCAGCGCGCAGGAGTCGGCGCCGCAAAGGGAGTATGTCGATGATCGATCCGAAAATCAGGCAGCACAGCGTCAGGGCCAATGGGATAGACATTCATGTGGCTGAGGCGGGGCAGGGGCGGCCGGTCATCTTCTGCCATGGTTTTCCGGAGAGCTGGTATTCGTGGCGGCACCAGCTCGTCGACCTGGCCGATGCCGGCTATCGGGCGATCGCGCCGGACATGCGCGGCTATGGACGGACTTCGGCGCCGGACGATGTCGCGGATTATTCCATCTTCCATCTGGTCGGTGACATGGTGGGGCTGCTGGATGCGCTCGAAATCGAAAGCGCGACGATCATCGGGCATGACTGGGGCGCGCCGGTCGCCTGGAATACGGCGCTGCTCCGTCCGGATCGCTTTCATGCGGTGGGCGCGTTGAGCGTCCCGTTCATGCCGCGCGGCCCGATGAGCGGGGTGGAGGCCGCCCGCCGCGCCGGCCGCACCGGCTTTTACCAGCTCTATTTCCAGGAACCCGGCCGGGCCGACGCGGAATTGGCGGCAGATCCGGAAACCAGCATGCGCCGGTTCCTCTGGACGCTTTCCGGCGGACCGGAGCAGCCCTGGGGCGGCGTCATAGGCGCGGAAGGCACCATCGAATCGCTTTGGGAACCGACCGGGGACATGCCATGGCTCACGGCCGATGACCTCCATTTCTATACGGAGGCGTTCAAGGCCTCCGGCTTTACCGGACCGCTGAACTGGTACCGCAACATCGACCGCAACTGGGCCCTGATGTCCCCGTTCCAGGGCGCCATCGTCCAGCAGCCCGCCCTTTTCGTCATCGGTGAGAAGGATGGCGTGTACAACATGTATCGCGGACTTATCGAATCTCTTTCGAACACCCTTCCGAACCTGCGCAAGACGGTGGTCATCCCCGGCATCGGTCATTGGGCACAGCAGGAGGCGCCCGCAACGGTCAGCGAAAGCATCCTGTCCTTCCTCAGGGAGATCGCTTGAGGCGATTGGAGAGGCGGGCGATCAGTCGAGGTCGAGGCGGTCCTTCAAAAGCTGCCTCGACGACCGCAGGATCTCCTTGCCCGCCTCCTCATCAGCCACTGCCCGCGCCAGGGACATGGCGCCGACCATCTCACCCAGCACGGATGCAGCGAGACGGGCGGGCTGGGGCCTGCCCAATGCTTCGAAGGCGCGGGTCATTTCCCGAAGGAAATTCTCGATCCCGGCGCTGAACCGCGTCCGGGCATCCGCCGGCATTCTCGGCGCCTCGCTGGCGAGGGCGGGAAGGGGACAGCCGCGCTGAGGCGCATCCTTCGTGCCTTCCGACAGATAGACGTCGATGAGAAGGGAAAGGCCCTTTGCAATATCCCGGCGGCTCAGACACTTTTCGCGCAGGCCAAGGCTGTCCCTGAACATGCGATCGACGGTTTCGGCTACAAGATCGTCGCGCGTCCTGAAGTGATTGTAGAAGCCGCCATGGGTGAGCCCCGCCCTCTGCATGAGGTCGGCGACGCTGATGCCCTGGCAACCCTGCTGCCGCATCACCGCCGCCGCCTCGTCCAAGATTCTCGCATGGCTTTTCTGCTTCTGTAGGACCTTCCTGCCCATTCAGCTATCCTCCTTCCACCCGCCGCCCAGGGCGCGAATGGCCGCGACGCTGGCGCGGGCATTGCCCGCCTGCACGTCTGCGAGCGCATCGGACGCGCTGAGCAGGGCCCTGTCCGCGTCCAGCACGTCGATCAGCGAGATCGCTCCGCCCGCATAGGCGTTGCGCGCCTGGTCCCGCGCCTTGGCGAGGGCCGCCACCTGCTTCTCCCGGGCCGCCGCTTCCTTGCGGCCCTCGACAAGCTGCGCCAGCGCGCTTTCGACCTCCTCCGTTGCGCGCAGGACGGAGCCGCGATAACGGGCAAGCGCCTCGGCCTCGCTTCCGCGCGCCCGCGCGACATCGGCGTCGACCCGGCCGAAGTCGAAAAGCCGCCAGCGTAGCCCGGCCGACCCGATCGCCTGCACGCCGTCGGAGGTGAACAGATTGCCGGTTCCGACGCTCGCAAAGCCCAGCAGTCCGGACAGGGAGAGCTTGGGATAATATTCCGACAGCGCCTGCCCGATCCGGGCATTGGCCGCTTCCAGACGCCGTTCGGCTGCGACCACATCGGGCCGTCGCCGCATCAACTGCGCCGGTTCCGAACTGCCTGCCGGATCGGGGGCGATGGGAATGGCGGCAGCCGTCGACAGGCCGGCCGGATCGGTACCGGCCTGGTACCCCGTCAGCACGTCGATCCGGTTGAGCTGCCCGGCGATGCCGGCGCGCAGGGGTGCGAGCGCCGCCCGAAGCCCTTCCAGTTCGCCCGCGACACGATTGACTTCGCGATCGGACACCAGGTCCTGGGCCAGCCGCTGCCGCACCAGCCCGAAAAGCTGACTCTCGGTCTCCACCTGCTGCTGCGCGATGGCGAGCCTCGCCTGCAAGCCCCGCAATTGCAGATAGGCGTCCACCACTTCGGCCGCGATGCTGAGGCGCACGGCTCCGGCGTCTGCCGCGGCGCCATGGAAATCGGCCCTTGCGGCTTCCCGTCCCCTCCGCAGGCCGCCGAAAAGGTCGATCTCCCAATATGCCCGTGCGCCCAGTTGATAAAGCGAATAGTCGCGCGGCTGGCCGAACCTCTCCCTTATCGTGCCGATCGGGGAGAGCAGCGATTGCCGGTTGCGGTCGAAGCTTCCGTCCAGCCCCGCCGAGGGGAGCAGGGCGGCCCCCTCCCGGCTGGCGACGGCCCGCGCCTGATCAAGGCGCGCGGCGGCCGCCGCGATCTCCAGATTCTGCGACAGCGCCGTTTCGACCAACCGGTTCAGAAGCGGGTCGTTGAAGCGCATCCACCATCTGTCGTCCGCCGCCGGGGCGACCGGACCCATTTTGAACGATGGCGTCAGCGCGACTTCCGGGCGCCGATAGTCCGGGCCAACGGTGCAGCCGCCCAGAATGCCGGCCGCGACGAGTATCGATATGGTCCTCAAAAAATACTCTCCTCTAATGGGCGGCGGCGTTTGCAGGCGGGCGGGAGGCGTTTCGCGGCGGTCGGCAGAACGGGACGAGCAGCAGGGCGATCAGGAAAACCCAGGACATCAGCCGAAAGACATCGTCAAAGGCGATCGTCAGCGCCTCCCGACCGACGATCCTGCCGAAATAGCCCTGCGCCAGCATCACCGCCTCCAGCGGGTCAGTCGTGAACGCCCGCATCCGCGCCGTCAGTTGCAGGATCGCGTCGGTACTCGCGGCCGGATTTCCTCCCATCGCCTCGCCCAGGCGGAGCGTGGCGATGCGGGCATGGTCCTGCAACTGCGTGTTGACGACGGCAATGCCGACCGCCCCGCCCAGATTCCGCAACAGATTGACGAGACCGGAGGCGAAGGGAAGTTCTTCCGGCGTGACCCCGCCCAGCGCCATGTTCATCGCCGGGACCAGGCATAGCAGCATGGACAGGCCGCGCAGCCCCTGGGGCAAGGCCAGATCCCAGAATCCCCACTGGCTCGTCATCTCCGATGTCATGCGAAGGCTCGTCGCGAACAACAGAATTCCCGCGGCGATCATCAGCCTCGGATCGATTTTCTGGGACAGGCGGGCCGCCACCATCGTCCCCAATATTTGCGCCAGACCCACCACGAAGACCGTCGTTCCGATCTGAAGACTGTCATAGCCGCGCACCCGGCCGAGATAGACCGGCATCAGATAGATGGAGGAATAGGAACCGAAGCCGATGACGAAGCTGAAGATGCAGGAGAAGGCGAAGATCGGCCGGCGGAAAGGAGAGAGGCGGACGATGGGATTGGCGGAGAAGGCCGACCGGTGGAAAAACAGCATCGCGGCGACGAGCGCGAACCAGCCCGCCAGCCTGACCCCGCTGTCACCGAACCAATCCTTCCGCGGCCCTTCTTCGAGCACGAATTGCAGGCCGCCGAGCATGATCGCCATCGCCGCGAAATGGCTCCAGTCGATCCGCTTGAGCATGGCGACGTCGGCGCGATCCACCCGGATGATCGCGGCGGCCAGGATCGTGACGACGGTGCCCGGCAGGATGTTGATGAAGAAAAGCCACCGCCAGTCGAGCGCCTGCGTCACCAGGCCGCCCGCCGTCGGTCCCAGGGTGGGCGCGATGACACCGACGCCGCCGAGGATCGCGGGGATCAGCGTGAGCTGCTTGCCCGTGAAGATCGTGAAGCCGGTTGCGAAGGCGAGCGGCACCATCGCGCCGCCGGTAAATCCCTGAAGCGCCCTGAACGCCACCATCGATTCGATGTTCCAGGACAGCCCGCACAACAGGCTCGACAGCGTGAACAGGCCTGCGGAGCAGGTGAAGAGCCACCGGGTGGAGATCGCGCGCGTCAGATAGCCTGACAGGGGGATCATCACGATTTCAGCCATCAGATAGGATGTCTGGACCCAGCTGATCTCATCCGGACCGGCGGCAAGCCCTGCCTGCACATCGTTCAGGGACGCGGCGACGATCTGAATGTCGAACAGCGCCATGAACAGGCCGGTGGCCATGACCCAGAAGATCATGAACTTTCTCGATGTCGGCATTTCGGCCGGATTGTCCGACCAGTCCTGCCCGAATGCCTGCAAATCCCTGATCAAGGGCATGATCGCTGCTGTCCCGCTTGACGGATGATGGCCGCCATATATATTATGATCATAATATGATCAAGCGCCGGTCACGTTCGGCCGCCAACAAAGGGACATATATGGACGCACAGGATCTGGCTGAGCGGCCGCGCGACAGGAGTGAGGATATAGGGCTGTCGCCTTCCGCGGCCGCGCCGTCCGCGCCCGAACCCGCGCCGAAGCGTCAATTCGGGCGCAGCGCGCGCGCCGGTGCGGTGGCGGCGGTCGTGCTGGCGGCCGGCGGAGCCTATTGGATTGCGTCTCCTCCCACCAAGGAAAGCACCGACAATGCCTATACGGCGGCCGACGCGACGAGCGTCGCGCCGCGAGTCCGCGGGCTGGTTGCGCAGGTGCTGGTCCATGACAATCAGGCGGTTCGTGCCGGCGCGCCCCTGGTGCGCATCGATGCGGAGGAATTCGACGCCAAGGTGGCGAGCGCGCGGGCCAATCTTGCCGATGCGGAGGCGGACGTCGCCTCGGCCCGCGCCGCGCTTCGCAGCCTGGATGCCGATGAAGCGCTGGCGCGGGCCAGCATGGCCGCCGCCCGGACGGATATTCGTTCGGCATCGGCCCAGGCCCAGCAGGCCGCGGCGGACCGGCGCCGCTATGAAGCGCTTGCCGACAGCGGGTCGGTATCCCGGCATGATGCGGAAGTCTATCGGACCGCGGCGGTGACGGCCGAACAGGGGGCCGCACGCGCCCAGGCCCTGCTGGCGGTGTCGGGCAGTGAAGCCAGTGTGACCTCGGCACGGCGACCCGTGCTTCTGGCGGCGTTGCAGAAGGCCGAAGCGAAAAGGCTTCAGGCGCGGGCGGGTCTCGACCTTGCCCTTCAGGATCAAAGGCACGCTCTCATCGTCGCGCCCATAGAGGGTGTGGTGGGGAACCGCCGCGTGCGCGTGGGAGACTATGTGGAAGCGGGAACGCGGCTCCTGAACGTCGTGCCGTTGCAAGCCATCTATGTCACCGCGAACTTCAAGGAAACGCAGGTGCGCTACATGCGCGTCGGCCAGCGGGCGAAGGTCCATGTCGATGCGCTGGGCCAGACGCTGGCGGGCCGTGTGGAGAGCCTGGCACCGGGCTCCGGGTCCACCTTCTCATTGTTGCCCTTCGAACCCGGCACTGGCAACTTCACCAAGATCGTCCAGCGCATACCCGTCCGCATCAGCCTCGATCCGGGGCAAAAGGGCCTTGCGGATCTGCGGCCCGGCCTCTCCGTGACCGCCACGGTGCGCTTCGATGCAGACAGGTAGCGCATCATTCGCCGGATAATGGGTTTCATTGTCCGATTGAGCAGGTAGCAGGCACGTGGGAAGCCGGTTCATGCTCCATGAGAGCATGAACCGGCTTCCCACGTGCCGCCTCGAGCGCGCTGCCTTGATCGGATGCAGGCCGCACGCTCCCACTTCTGTCGTCGCATCGTTCAGGCGGAAAGCCGCCATTTGCAGCTCGTCATCTTCTGAATGTCGGTTGGCCCTAGAAGGGGAAGCAGGCGAGATAGGCGTCCAGCTGGCTGCGCTCTCCCTCCAGGCGGATGGAGCCTTCCTCGAAAAGGTCGTCCAGCTCGCACAGCATGTTGAGATAGTCGTACCACCGTTCCAGCTTGACCCAGACCTTGAAGTCGGCCTCCTCGATATGGCCGCGATCGCTGATGTCGAGCTGCTTGCCGGCGATGCGGACCGTGACGAGATGCGGTTTTGCATCCTCGAAGGTCCAATGGCTGGTGAGGTTGAGTTTCCGCGCCGCCCCGCGCTGGAAGCTGAGCCGCAGCGCGAAGAGATGGCCCATCAGGCTGGTCGTGATGCGGCCGGCCCGGACATGCTTGATCGTCTTGTGCGGGAATTTGCGCGGCGCGCTTTCGTCGGCATCCGTGCCCTTGACGACATAGAGCACCTCTTCCTTGTCCAGAAGAGGCTTCACCACGTCTTCGACATAGGTCTTGCGATCCCGAAGGAAGGGGGAAATGACTTCCTCCCCGGCCGGACAGACCGAAATGCAATAGGCGGCCTTATATTGCGGCTTGAAGGACAGCGACTGCCAGAGCAACTGGTTCTCGCTCGGCGGAATGCGCTTGCGATAGTCGGCCTTGTCCTTGGCCTCGACGACATTTTCGACCCAGTTCAGGAAATTGCCGGTAAAGTCGTGATAATTATGGGTGTAGCAGGTCATGGCGTCGAACGCGCCGTCCGCCTTGATGGCGCCCACCGGGCAGGCGGCGACGCACAGCTTGCAGCCCAGGCAAGGATTATAGTCGACCGGCTGGTCATATTCGTCGACCTCCACGCCCAGAAGGACCGTCCCCAGCAGGACGAAGCTGCCGAACTTCGGATGGATCACGCTGCGATGCACGCCCATATGCCCCAGTCCCGCCTCGACGGCCACGGGCTTGTGCTGCACCATCATGATCTTCGGCTGGTCCAGCTCCATCGGGAAGGCGGCGATGGCGTTGCAGGCCGGAATGCCGCGGCGCGTGAGTTCGCGCACGATCTCGCGGCATGCTTCGTTCACATGGTCGTAGGTGGCATGGAATTCTTCGTTCGCGACCGATCGCGTCTGCGAACGCACCGGCCACTCGTTCATCCGGCAGACGATCGCCAGAAGCGTCTTCGTCTTGGCATAGACCTTCTGGATATAGGGGATTTGCGGGGCCAGCGACGGGCGGCTGAGTTCCACAAGGCCGACATCCGCGGCGCCGCATTCCAGCGCGATCTCTTTCAGAAGGGCCGCGGACACCTTTTCGACGGTCTCGACTCCCTCCTGCTCGCGCAGGGCACGCACGGTAGGATGATCCTCGAACGCCATGGCTCCACCTCTCATAATATTACAGATATAATCTAATGGCTATCTCCGTTCCTCGATGATTGCAAGAGCGCAACCGCATTTGCATGCCGGTTATCGGCTTTCCCTGCCTTAAAAAGCTTGAATGGCGCGCGAATTGCGCTGGCATAAGATTTCAAGTGCAATATAAAGGCCGGCCTTGGAGGCGACGGCTTGCGCGTGTCGCGCATAGGCCGGCGGCTGGAGCATGGCGGAGCGCGAACCGCACCGGGCCTTGCGGCAGTGCCCGCGATTCTCGTTTCTGCGTGAAAGGAACAGCTACCGATGCGATACAGGATACTCGGCCGGACGGGCCTCCGCGTCTCTCAACTGGCGCTCGGCACCGGCAATTTCGGGACCGGCTGGGGGCATGGCGCCGACGAAGCGACCTCGGCGGCCATCTACCGCGCCTATCGCGAGGCGGGCGGCAATCTGGTGGACACGGCGAACAGCTATCAGGGCGGCCAGTCGGAACAGATCGTCGGCAGGCTCATCCGCGAGGATCGCGACGACGTCGTCCTGGCGACGAAATTCTCCCTGCCTCATTCCCGCACCGCCGGGCTTCAGGACAGCGGAAACAGCCGCCGGGCGCTGTTCCAGTCGGTGGAGAGGAGCCTTCGCGCTCTGGCCACGGATCGTCTCGACATCCTCTGGGTCCACTATCCGGACGGGGTGACGCCGATCGAGGAACTGGTCCGCGGCCTGGACGATCTCGTGCGCTCGGGCAAGGTGCTGTATGTCGGTTTCTCCAACTTTCCGGCCTGGCGGGTCTCCGCCGCGGCCATGCTCGCGGAATTGCGCGGCTGGGCGCCGGTCGCGGCGGTCCAGTTCGAATATAGCCTGGTGGAGCGGACCTCCGAGCGGGAACTGCTGCCCGCCGCCCGCGCCTTCGGCTGGGGCGCTTTCGGCTGGTCGCCGCTCGGCGGCGGCCTTCTGACCGGCAAATATCGCGCCGGGGAAGAGGGGCGCCTGCAAAAGCTGGGCGCCGTCATCCAGCGCGAGGACGATGCCAGGAAGACCGCGATCCTCGACAGCCTGCTGGACATGGCGCGCGATCTCTCTGCGCCCGCTGCACAAGTCGCGCTCTCCTGGGTGCTCGGCCGCGATCCGCTCATCCCGATCATCGGTCCCCGCACCAGTCAGCAACTGGCCGACCATCTGGGGGCGCTCGACGTCTCCCTGTCGCATGAGCAGCGCGCGCGTCTGGATGAGGCCAGCGCCATTCCGCTCGGTTTCCCGCACGATATGAATGCGGGCGAGGGCGTGCGCGGATCGCTCACCAGCGGAAGGCTCGCCAGCATCGACTTCCCGGCGGGCGCGGTGCGATAGGCTGGCCTGAAACACAATATCGCCGGCCGATCACGGGAGGGTGAAGGCCGGCCCCGGCCGCGATCCGGATTGTCCAGGAGAGAGAAGTTGAGTCAGGGATTGAAGCATGGCTTCGTTCATACGAACGGCATCCGGATGCACTATGTCGAGCAGGGCGAGGGGCCCCTGGTCCTTCTTCTCCACGGTTGGCCGGAAAGCTGCCATTCATGGCGCCATCAGATGCCGGCGCTGGCGGCGGCGGGCTATCGCGTCGTCGCGCCGGATCAGCGGGGCTATGGCCATAGCGATGCGCCGACCGAGGTGGGAAGCTACAACATCCTCAATCTCACCGGCGACCTTGTCGGTCTGGTCGATGCGCTTGGGGAGAAGGAAGCCTGTCTGATCGGCCATGACTGGGGCGCGACGCTGACCGCCGTTGCGGCCTTGCTGCGGCCTGACCTGTTCCGCCTGATCGGACTTCTGAGCGTGCCCTACCGTCCCCGGCGCAAGGTTCGCCCGGCGGCGCGCTTCCACCTGGCGACGCAGGAAAAGCATTTCTATCAGGATTATTTCCAGCAGCCCGGCCGTGTCGAGCGGGAGTTGGAAGAAGACATAAGGCGCGCCCTGCTCGGCATCTACTATACAGCCTCTGCCGAAGGCGTCGAGAAGCGGCCGGATGCCAGCTTCGTCACATTCGACAAATCCATGAGGATGGTCGACAATCTCGCCATACCCGACACGCTGCCGGACTGGCTGACCGAAGCCGATCTCGATGTCTTCGTGGAGCAGTTCAGGCATTCGGGCTTTCATGGCCCAACGAACTGGTACCGCAATCTCGACCATAATTGGCAGATCACGCCCTTTCTCGATGGCGCGAAGATCGGGCAGCCGACGCTTTTCCTGGCAGGAGAACGTGATGGCGTGCTTCAAATGGCCGCCGAAGAGTTGGAGGCCCTTGCCCATAATGTGCCGAACCTGTGGAGAAAGCATCTGATTCCCGGCGCCGGCCACTGGGCGCAACAGGAACGTCCGCAGGAAACGAATGAGGTGCTGATCGAATTCCTGTCGGCGCATAAGCCGGGAAAGCCCGGCTGACCGACGCCGGGCCAAGGTCGTGGCGGACTCAAATAATATCGACTTTATGAAATTATATCGATAATATTCCGCGAGATCGCAGCAATGTCGCGGGAGAGGGAAGTGGACGCAGACTCAAGGATCGATGTGACGGCGGCAGCCTATGTGGCGCCGTCGGCGCAGCTCTATGGACAGGTGTTCGTGGGCGAGGGCAGCAGCATTTGGCATAATGTCGTGGCCCGTTCGGAACATCAGCAGATCCGGATAGGGCGGTTCAGCAATATTCAGGATTTCACGATGATCCATGTCGGGTCGCGCCAGCCGACGATCGTGGGCGATTATTGCTCGATCACGCATCGCGTCACGCTCCACGGCTGCGAAGTGCAGGACTATTGTCTTATCGGCATCGGCGCCACGATCATGGACGGTTGCGTGATCGGTCGGGGGTCCATTGTGGCGGGCCACAGCTTTCTGCCGGAAGGAACGGAAATCCCGCCCCATTCCATCGTCATGGGATCGCCAGCCCAGGTCGTGAAGCAGCGCGACGCATCGGTCCAGAATCTGGTGAACGCGCTTCTCTATCACCGGAACGCGGTTGCGTTCGCGCAGGGAAACCATCGCGCCTGGGTGGGGATCACGCCCGAAGCGATGAAAGGGGAGGCGATGGCGCTGGCCCGCACGCTCGGCCTCATCGCCGGCTGAGCGGCCGCCGGCGCCATCGGCTCCTGCGGGACGGAAGGAGGCGGCGGCTCAGGCCGCCTGCCCGTTCGCCGCTTTTGCCTGCGGGGATGCGACCAGCGCACCGCTCGCTTCCAGCGCCAGGATCTCCGCCTCGTTAAGACCGGCTTCCCGGCATATCTCCCGATTGTCCTCGCCCTGGAAGGCCGGGCGGCCCAACGGAGCCAGTTCGTGGCGGGAAAAGCGCCACGGCCGCCCCGGCAGGCGGTAAGTGCCGCCATGGCGGTCCGGCACTTCCTGGGTGGCGCCCCAATAATCCGCCCATTCGGTCTCGATCAGCTCGCGCATGGAGCGCAGTTCGCCCAGCGCGACCTTCCCTTCGTCAAGCTGCGCGTCGAGCGCCGCCATGTCCGGGAAAGTGAAGATCCAGTCCTGAACGATGTCGTATAGTTCCTTGAGGTTCGCCTGTCTGGCGGCGGCCGTCGAAAACCGGGGATCGTCCTCCAGATCGGGCCGGCGCATCGCGTGCACATACCAGGGGAAGGTCGCTGATCCCACCAGGCTCGCGGCGACGGTGAACGTCTCTCCATCGGGACCGACGAAAAAGGGCGTATCGGTCGCCCCCAGGATCGCGGGTTCGGCGCCCAGGTCGAAGCCGTTGAGGTCGACATGGGCCTTTTCATTGATCGAAAGCAGGGTCGCCGCCATGGAGACGTCGATATGTTGGCCCTCGCCCGTCTCCGACCGGCGATGGAGCGCGGCGAGGATCGCGATCACCGCCTGCATTCCGGCATAGACGTCGGCATGGCTCAGGCTGTCGCTTCGGGGTTCAGAGAGGCGGCTGCCATAATGGCCGACGCTGTGCGAGGTCAGTCCGGCTTCGGCATGCACCGCCGGCGCATAGGCCATTCGTCCGCGCCACGGCCCTTCCTGGCCGTAGCCGGTGATCGAGGCGTAGATCAATTTGGGGTTGCGCGCCGCGAGCCGCTCATAATCGAGGCCGAAGAAGCCCAGCGTGCCGGCCCTGAAATTCTCCACGACGATGTCGGCATCGTCGCACAGCCGGAGTACGAGTTCGGTCGCCCCCGGCACGTTGAGGTCGATGCTGATGTTGCGCTTGCCGGCATTTTGCTGGGCATAATAGCCGGACATGCCCGGCGCCTGCGGATAAGCGAGGCGGGACACGTCGGGCCGGGGCGGTTCGATCTTGATCACCGTGGCGCCGAGGTCGAGCAGGGTGCGGCCGCAAAGGGGGCCTGCAAGCACCCGCGCGAAGTCCACCACCTTGATGCCTTGCAAGGGACCGCTCATCGATCAGCGCCCCGCGAACTTGGCGGCGCCGGGGCCGGAGGCGCGAAAGGCTGCAATGCCGGTCTTCAGATCCTCCGATTCCCATATGTCCTTCTGCAGGTCCGCCATCGCGGCGTCGGCGGCGGCGACGCCCTCGTCCACCGTCAGCTGGACCAGCTTCTTGGTCGCGGCATGGGCCTTTGTCGGGCCGTGCGCCAGCTCCTCCGCCACCATGAACGCCGTGCGGTCCAGCCGGTCGTCCGCGACGACGAGGTTGATGAGGTTCCACCGCTCCAGCGTCGCCGCGTCGTAGCGGCGGGCGAGCATCGATATTTCCTTGGCCCTGAGCGCGCCGACGCGCTGCACCTGGCGCTGGACGCCGCCCATCAGCGGATGCAGCCCCAGCGACGCTTCCACCGCGCCGATCTTGGCCGAAGCCCCGGCCACGATATAGTCGCACATGAGCGCCAGTTCGAAGCCGCCGCCGACGCAGACGCCATGGACCGCCGCCACGATCGGCAAGGGAAAGGCCTCCCATTTCGCCATGAAGCCCGTGAGGTCCGGTATGGCGTCGGCATTGCCGCTTGCAAGGCGTTCCTCGAACATGCCCAGATCCGCGCCCGCGGAGAAATGGCGCAGCGAACTGCGCAGGATGAGCGCGCCCGTCCTTTCCCGGTCGATCGAGTCGAGCGCTTGCGACAGTCCCGCGATCAGTTCGAACCCGATCAGATTATGCGGCTTGAACTGCATGGTCAGCAGGGCCACGCGGCCAATCTGCTCGATCGCTACGCACTCGGAACTCATACACCCTCTCCTCTTGTGGGGATGGAGCGTGTAGCAAGACCATCGATGAGTCAACATAAAGTGCACTTTTTATAAAAACATTGATCATGAGGTAGAAAGTGAACTATTATGGCGAGGCTTCACTTATCGCTTCAGCCAGGGAGGCGTCGTCATCGCACGGGGAGGACATGGGCACGGCATTCCGGCGGCAGGGCGCGCCTTGCGGGAATATGCCAGGCCTTATCGGCCCAGGCAGCGGATGCGGCGGCTGGCCTCCCGCGCGGAAATAGTCTCCTGCTCGGGAGAAGCGATCCTGTGGAAGATTAAAGGCCTCCACGACAGGGCAAGAGCCGACTGGCGTTCAGTTGTCGGCCAGTGGCGTCGGTCCAGCCATGCCGCAATAAAGGATCGACGAGTAGAGATTGACGGCTTCCTCGATTCGGACGCGCCGGCTGACCTTCCTCAATTCGAAGGCGGCGTTGAGGAAACACATGATATATTGTCCGGCAATCAGCGGATCGACGGGCCTGATGCTGCCGTCCGCCATGCCGTCGATCACCATGCCGGCGAAGCGGCGGGCGACCTTGCTGGAACGGTCCACGGCCTCCTGCATCAGTTCCGGGGGCAATGCCGCAAGCGCGGTCGAGCGCAACAGGGGGGTGCCGTCGCCAAGCTGAAGCGAGATCAGGCTGCCGAAGGCGTTGGCGAGTCGCCCCAGAAAGGGTGCGGGCCGCAGCAGCGCGCCATTCTGCGCATGGCCGATCACGTCCAGGCTGCGCCGGTAACAGGCAAGGACCAGATCGTCCTTCGCATCGATATGGTGATAGAAACTGCCCTTCGTGACCTTCAGCGCCGCGGCGATCCGGTCCACCGACGCGCCGCGATAGCCGCGTTCGTTCATGAGCATGGTGGCCGCGCCCAGGAAGCGGTCCCGCTGGGATGCGTCTTCATCGAAGCCGGAGAAAACGCCCGGATCGGGCGCGGCCGCATCCGGCGAAATGCCGTACAGCAGCAGGTCGATGAGGCTGTCGGCCACGCGGTCATATTCCTCGACCGCATAGCGTTCGAGCCATCGCGGCAGATCATGCACGGTTTCCAGCAGGATATGGCTGCGCATGATCTCCGCCAATTTGCCGGGTACCGTGTCCGGCATGTCGAAAAAGCCACGCGCCACCCGGAAGACGGCAAGATAGCGGCGGATGAGCCGCGCACGCGAAAGATCGTCCATCGCCCGCATCTCGTTGAGCAGGGCAAGGGTGCGGGGGCGTTCGTGGCCGTCTCTCCGCAATTCCGCGAAGGCCGACCGGATCAGCCGGGAAATGCGCGATGCCAGATCGGGCTGCTTCGCGGCTTCGAGCAACTGGTCTTCCAGCGCGTCCAGCGACCGGTCGTAGCAGGCCTCCGCCAGCATCTCCTTCCGCTTGAAATAATAGGTGACGCCGGTGCCGCCGATTCCGATCTCCTCCGCCACCGCGCCCAGCGAAAGCCCCTTCAACCCGCGTTCGTTGATCATGCGCGCGCCGACTTCCAGAATATGGTTGCGCCGGGCGGCGAAGCGCTCGGTCGATGCCGGAGAATCGTTCAGGGCGGCTGTCATGCGGCGCACCCTAGGTGAAACTGCCCGCCCCGTCATCCGGAGAAAAATGAAGCTCCCTCGGCAAAGCCTCTTGAATTCGAAACTACGGTATGTAATATTCTGACCATAATATTATGACGGGATGGGGATATGGAGTTCGCATTCAGCGATCGACAGGCGGACCATGCCGGCGGGGTGCGCTCCATGATGGCGGCGCAGCTTTGTCGCTGTCCACCGGGTCATGACAGGAAAATCGGAAGCAGCGGGAAGCGGCGGGTTCTGGCCTGCCGGTGAAGCGTGGAAAATGGTTCGGGGCGGCTGATCCGGCTGATTGCGGCAATCGCTGCGACCCGGATGGCTTCGTCCTTGCCGTCCAATGCGGTTCCAGTTTCCGCCAAATGTCATGCGCTGGAGAGATGGGATGTGTTCAGGAAAGCTTGGGGACATTCGGTTGCTGATCGGCCTGATGCGGAACATGGCCGCCGGTCGACATGGCAAGGTTCGGGTAAGGATGAAGCAGCCTTCGGTCGCATTTTCTGAGGGTTAAGTATGGTGGGGAGCGGTGGCATGCACGGGTGTCGGCCTGAAGATGACGGGGCCTGCCATGTCGGGGGACGGCGCTCCTTTTCGACGGCTGCCTGATGGGCGCCGATCTTCTGGATGCTGGAGAGATGATGATAGAAGTCCGCGATCATGACGGCGTTCTGGAACTGGCGATCGACAATCCGCCGGTGAATGCGCTGGGCGCGCAGGTCCGCCGGGAATTGCTGTCGGCGATAGAACAGGCAGACGCCGATCCGACGATCCGCGCGGTGGTGATCCGTGGCGCGGGCAGCCTGTTTTCGGGCGGCGCCGACATCAGGGAGTTCGGTCAGGCGCCGGTGGAACCGATGCTGCCGGCGCTGGTGGAGCGCATCGAACGGGCAGGCAAACCGGTCGTGGCCGCGATTGCGGGGACGTGCCTGGGCGGCGGGCTGGAGGTTGCGCTGGCCTGCCATTACCGGATCGCCGCGCGGTCGGTCCGGCTGGGCCTGCCGGAGGTCAAGCTGGGCCTGCTTCCCGGCGCGGGCGGCACCCAGCGTCTGCCGCGGCTGACCGGGGCGGAGGCGGCGCTTGAGATGATCGTTTCGGGCACGCCGGTCGATGCCGCGCGGGCTGCCGGGATCGGGCTGGTGGATCGCCTGACCGATGACGATCGGCTGGCGCAGGAGGCGCTGGACTGGGCCCGGACGCTGGATGCGCCCTGTCGCACCGGCGAGCGGACGGTTGCCGCGGAACCCGGCCTGTTCGAGCGCTTCGCGGAGGAACGGAAGCGCGCGCTGGCAGGAAGGGATGCGCCCCGCGCCTGCATCGAAGCGGTCGAGGCCGCGACGCGATTGCCGCTGGCCGAAGGGCTGGCGCAGGAGCAGGCCCTGTTCGCCCGTCTGGTGGAAGGCGACCAGTCCAGGGCCCTGCGCCATGTCTTCTTCGCTGAACGGCTGGCCGCGAAGATCGAGGGAGTGCCCGCCGATCTGGCCCACCGCCCCATTCGCAGCGTCGGCGTCATCGGTGCGGGGACCATGGGCGGCGGGATCGCCATGAACTTCCTGTCCACCGGCATTCCCGTGATCATGGTCGACATGACTCAGGAGGCGCTGGAGCGCGGCACGGCGATCATCCGCGGAAATTACGAGGCGAGCGTCCGGAAAGGCAGGATTTCTGCCGCCGATGCGCAGGCGGCGATGGGCCGCCTGTCGCCCACGCTCGATTTCGCGGCCCTGTGGGAATGCGACCTGCTGATCGAGGCGGTCTATGAGGACATGGCGATCAAGACCGGGATATTCGCCCGGCTCGACAGCATTGCCAAACCGGGCGCGATATTGGCGTCCAACACATCCTATCTGTCCATCGACGAGATCGCGGCGGCGACGTCGCGGCCGCAGGACGTGCTGGGTCTGCACTTCTTTTCGCCCGCCAACGTCATGCGGCTGGTGGAGGTGGTTCGCGGCCGGCTGACCGCGCCCGATGCGCTTGCCACCGCCATGGGCCTGGCCCGGAAGATCGGCAAGGTGCCGGTGGTCGCGGGCGTCTGCTACGGCTTCATCGGCAACCGCATGCTGATGCCGCGCCAGCTGCAGGCCGAGGCGCTGCTGCTGGAGGGCGCCTCGCCCGAGCAGATCGACCGGGTGCATACCGGTTTCGGCATGCCCATGGGGCCGTTCCAGATGGGGGACCTGGCGGGTCTGGACATTGGCTGGCACCGCGATCCGTCCCGGATCGAATCGATCCGCGATGCGCTGTGCGCGGCGGACCGGTGGGGGCAGAAGAAGCTGGCGGGCTTCTACGACTATGACGAGAAGCGCCGGCCGACCCCTTCCGCCGTCACGGCCGACATCGTCGACCGGTTCCGCCGCGAAGCGGGCGTCCAGCAACGGGCCGTCGGCGAGGAGGAGATTGTGGCGCGCACCCTCTATGTCATGGTCAACGAAGCCGCGCGCATATTGGAGGAGGGCATAGCCCAGCGCGCGTCGGACATCGATCTGGTCTGGGTCCATGGCTATGGCTGGCCCCCCACCAGAGGCGGTCCGGTCTATTGGGCCGACCGGATCGGGCTGGACCGGATCGTGCAAGGCCTGCGCAGCTATATGGCGCAGGACCCGGACTTCGTGCTTTCCCCCCTGCTCGCGGCGCGCGCCGCCGAGGGGAGGCCGCTTTCCGAATAGCATTCTCAACCCCCTGCCGCGCCCGGTGGCGGCAGGATTGTCCACATCATCTGAAGGATCGCCTGACCGGACAAGTGAGAGGCCGGCTGCGTAATCGAGGGAGAGGAATATGATCAAGACACGAACGATGACGGCCGTTGTTGCGCTCAGCGCAGCGTTTATCGCGGCACCCGGTTCTCAGGCGCAGGAGGCTGCGGCTTCGACGGAGGCGCAGGACAGCGCAACCCCCAACGGCGCGAGCGACATCATCGTCACCGCGACGCGCAGAGCGAGCCGGCTGGCCGACGTTCCGGTGGCGGTATCGGCCATCTCGCCACAAACCCTTCAGAACAGCGGCGTGTCGGACATCCGCCAGTTGACCCAGGTCGCGCCTTCCCTGCTGGTTTCCTCCAACGCGTCGGAGGCGGGCGCCGGCGGCGCGCGCATCCGCGGCGTGGGCACGGTCGGGGACAATGCCGGCCTCGAAGCCTCGGTGGCGACGTTCGTCGACGGCGTTTACCGCAGCCGCGCCGGCGTCGCGCTCAATGAATTCGGGCAGATCGCGCAGATCGAGGTTCTGCGCGGTCCGCAGGGCACATTGTTCGGCCGCAATGCTTCGGCCGGGCTCATCAACATCACCACGGCCGCACCGGAAAGCCGCCTGGGCGGCTATGTCGAGGGAAGCTACGGCAATTACGATTATTACCGTCTGGCCGCCGGCATCACCGGTCCCATCGCGGAAGGGCTGGATGCCCGCCTGGACGCAGCCTACACGAAGCGGGACGGCTTTCTGAAGGATGTCATATCCGGACGGCGGATCAACGACCGCGACCGCTACCTGCTGCGCGGCAAGCTGCGTTACGAGCCGAACGACGATCTCACCGTCATGCTGATCGGCGACTATTCGCGGCAGAACGAGGAATGCTGTTCCGGCAATTATCGCCTGGCGGTCGACCGCACCAAGCAGGCGGACGGCAGCTATATCGCGACGCCATCGTCCCTCGCCGCCATCCAGCGCAGCATAGTGTCGGCCGTTCCGGGCGCTGGAAACGGGATCATCATCGACGACACCTTTTCCCGCAAGGTCGCCGTGACGCCGGGCCGCACCTTCCGTTCGGATGTGCGCGACTGGGGCCTGTCAGGCCAGATCGACTGGGATCTGGGGGGCGCGAAGCTGACTTCCATCACCGCCTATCGCTACAATAAATATATTGGCGGCCAGGACTCCGACGTCAATAATCTCGACATCATCTACCGGCCCGACGACGGCAGCCGCTTCAACAGGTTCAAGACCTTTTCCCAGGAACTGCGCCTTCAGGGTTCGGCCTTCAACGACAGGCTCGACTGGCTCGTCGGCGGCTATTTCGCGCATGAGGAACTCAGCGTCGGCGACAACATCACCTATGGCGCCGACTATGACCGCTATGGCACGCTCGTGGGCGCGGCCGGGCTTGGCGCGGTCAACCCGGCGCTGGGATCGCTGTTCGCCTCGACCGGCTTCAGCAATCTGAGCGGTTTCGCGCAAGGCTTCGCCGCGGCGCAGCTTGCCGCGCTTCCGCCGGCACAGCGCGACGCCATCGCCGCGACGGTGGCGGGGCAGGTCCAGAACCTCGCTCTGGCAGGAAAGGGCCAGCGCGACCGCTATGACCAGACCGACGACAATTTCGCGATCTTCACCCACAACATCATCCGCGTGACCGACAGGCTTTCGCTGACGCTCGGCGCGCGCCACACCTGGGACAACAAGAAGCTCGATGCCGCGCTGTCGAGCAATTCGCCCTGTCCCACCTATAATGACAACATAACCCGCCTGCGGGCGTTGGCGGCGTCCGGCTCCCTGGGGGCGGCGTCCCCTGTCGCATCCGCGCTCGCCAACTCGGTGCTGGCTCCGCTGTCCGCGCTTACCTGCGTCGTCAATCCGGTGAACGGCGAATTTTCGGGCAAGCGGCGGGAGCGGGAATGGACCGGCACGGTCGTGCTCAGCTACAAGCCGACCGACCGGCTGATGGTCTATGCCAGCGCTTCGCGCGGGTACAAGGCGGGGGGCTTCAACCTCGACCGTTCGCCCTTCTATGACTCGCCGACGCGGACGCTGGTGCCGACCGACAATCTCAACAACCTGCAGTTCGAGCCGGAAAAGGTGGATGCGTTCGAACTGGGCGGCAAATATCGCGGAATCGGTTTCGACCTGAATGTCGCCGCCTTCTACCAGCGTTTCGACAGTTTCCAGTTGAACACCTTCAATGGCGTCGCCTTCGTGGTGTCCAATGTCCGGGGTTGCAAGGACGATCTCGGCACGACGGACAGCGATGCGATCGCCGGCAATTCGGCCTGCGCGGATACCAAGCCCGGCGTGACATCCAAGGGGATAGAGATCGAGGCTTCTATCCATCCCGTTCAGGACTTCACCGCTTCGGCGGGACTTACGCTGACGGATACCCGTTACGCCAAGGATCTGGTCGGAAGCGCCGACCGCAGCGGAAACAATTCCCTACCGCCGCTGCTTTCGCTGTTGCCCGGGTCGCGCCTGTCGCTCTCCAGCCAGTACACGATCACCGGATCGGCCCAATGGACGCCGCCGGTCGGCAAGTTGCGGGGCCTGCTCTACGCCGATTTCCGCTACATGTCGGAGTTCAGGTCCGGGTCCGACCTGTTCGTCGAAAAGGAACAGCCGGGCTTCCTGGTGGTCAATGCCCGCGTCGGCATCGGCGCGGACGATGGAAACTGGAGCCTGGAGGCCTGGGCGCGCAATGCCTTCAACGAGAAATATGTCCAGTCCATCTTCAACGCGACGCTTCAGGGTTCCAACAACTCCATAGCGCAGCTCGCGGCGGGGCAACGCACCACCCAGTTGTTCGCAACCTTCCTTGCCGAGCCCCGGACCTTCGGCGTGACGGCGCGCAAGCGGTTTTGATGTCATGGGCCGGGGCGCGTCGCGGTGCGCCCCGGCATCGAAGAGGAGAGAATAATGCCGCTGCGCTTTCCCGAACCGACGCCGGAAACCGATCATTATCCGCTGACGATCGGCCGCATGCTCGACGCCGCGCTGGTGATCGCGTCCGATCAGGAGATCGTCTATCGCGACCAGGTGCGGATGACCTATCGCGACCTGCGCGTCCGGATCGGCCGGCTCGCCTCCGCGCTCACTGCCCTGGGCGCGGATCAGGGTACGACCGTCGCGGTGATGGATTGGGACAGCCACCGTTATCTTGAATGCTATTACGCGATCCCGATGATGGGCGCGGTATTGCAGACGGTGAATGTCCGCATGTCCACGGCGCAGCTTGAATATTCGATGCGCCAGTCGGGTGCGGAAATCCTGCTGTGCCATCGCGACTTCTATCCGCTGGCCGCGGCGGTCCTGCCGTCCTTGCCGGGCATCAGGGCCGTCATCGCCATAGACGACGGCGTGGGAGATCCGCTGCCCCCCTATGCCGCGGGCGAATATGAAGCGCTGCTGGAAAAGGCCGATCCCGACTTCCCCTTCGTCGATTTCGACGAGAATGCGCTCGCCACCACATTCCACACCACCGGGACGACCGGCGATCCCAAGGGCGTGTGCTTCACCCACCGGCAGCTCGTCCTGCTGACGCTCACCGCCAAGGGCGGGTTCGGGACGACGGGGGCGATCGGCCTGGGCTGCGACGATGTCTATATGCCGCTGACGCCCATGTTCCATGTCCATGCCTGGTCCATGCCTTATCAGGCGACTCTGCTGGGCCTGAAGCAGGTCTATCCCGGCCGCTACGATCCGACGCTCATCTGCCGCCTGCGGGAAACGGAAGGGGTTTCCTATTCGCACGGCGTCCCCACCATCCTGCAGATGGTGCTGACGGCGGCAGAGGCGACGGGCACCGATCTGTCGGGCTGGACCATGACGATCGGCGGATCGGCGCTCACCCGGGCGCTGCTGCTCCAGGCGCAGCAGATGGGCATGCTAGTCCATGCGGGCTATGGCATGTCCGAAACCGGGCCATCCATCACTGTCGCCCGGCGCCGCCCCCGCATCGTGGAAAGCGAGGAGGCGGCGGCCGAATCGCTCACGCTGGCGGGCGTGCCGCTTCCCCTCGTCACTGTGCGGATCGTCGATGAGGATATGCGCCAACTGCCCCATGACGGCGTCAGCCGTGGCGAACTGGTCGTGCGGGCGCCCTGGCTGACGCCCTGCTATATGGGGAATGAGGCGGCCTCGGCAGCATTGTGGCGCGGCGGCTGGCTGCACACGCAGGATGTCGCGACCATCGATGCGGAAGGCCGGGTGGCGATCGTCGACCGGCTCAAGGACGTCATCAAGACCGGCGGCGAATGGGTCTCGTCGCTGGACCTGGAAGACATTGTGGCCGACGTGCAGGGCGTGGCCGAAGTGGCGGTGATCGGACTGCCCGATGCGCGCTGGGGCGAACGCCCGGTGGCCCTGGTGGTGCCGCGCCCCGGCGAGCAGCCGACGCTGGAAAGTGTGAACATCAGGATCGAGGCGGCGGTCGCAAGCGGCGTCATCAGCCGTTATGCGCGGCTCGACCGGTTGGAAATCGTCGCCGAACTGCCGCGCACCAGCGTCGGCAAGGTCGACAAGAAGCTGCTGCGCGCGACGCTGGCGGCAGCGCTGTGAGCCGGCCGCCGCTCAGCCCGCGATCCGCCTATCGGCATTGGGCGGACCTGTCCACCCGCTGGGCCGACAATGACCTGTACGGCCATGTCAACAATACCATCCACTATCAATGGTTCGATACGGTGGTGAACGACTGGCTGATCTCGCAGGGCATGCTCGACCTCAAGGGACCGGGGCCGATCGGCCTGGTGGTGGAGAGCGGCTGCATCTACGCCGCCCCGCTCAGCTATCCGCAACCGGTCCAGGTCGGGCTCAAGGCTGCCGCGCTGGGCATGTCCAGCGTCACCTATCAACTGGGGATTTTCGCGACGGGCAGCGACATCGCCGCCGCGCAGGGCCGCTTCGTGCATGTCTATGTCGACCGCGACAGCCGCCGCCCCCGGCCCCTGTCGCCCGAATGGCGCGACCGTTTTTCCACTCTTTCATGAGGATCATGCCATGGACCTGAACTATTCTCCGCAAGAGGAGGACTTCCGCAGCGAAGTCCGCGACTTCCTGCAACAGCATTTGCCCGCCCGCCTGTCCGGCAAGGTCCGGACGGGCAAGCGGCTGACCAAGGCCGATGTGGAGGAATGGCACGCGATCCTGCATCGCCGGGGCTGGCTGGCGGGCAATTGGCCGGTCGAGCATGGCGGGCAGGGCTGGTCGCCGGTGCAGCGGCATATCTTCGATGTCGAGACGGCGCTGGCCGGCGCGCCGCCGATCCTGCCCTTCGGCGTCCATATGCTCGGCCCCGTGCTGATCCGCTTCGGCACGCCGGAACAGAAGCGTCACCTGCTCCCCCGCATTCTCGACGGCACGGACTGGTGGTGCCAGGGCTATTCGGAGCCGGGCGCGGGTTCCGACCTCGCCTCGCTGAAGACGCGCGCGATACGGGATGGCGACCATTATGTGGTGAACGGGCAGAAGACCTGGACCACGCTTGGCCAATATGCGGACTGGATATTCTGCCTGGTGCGCACCGACCCGCAGGCGGCAAAGCCGCAGGAGGGCATATCCTTCCTGCTGATCGACATGACCAGTCCGGGCGTGGAGGTCCGTCCCATCATCCTGCTGGACGGCGAGCATGAGGTGAACGAGATATTCTTCACCGACGTGCGCGTGCCGGTCGCCAATCTCGTCGGGGAAGAAAATCAGGGATGGACGATCGCCAAATATCTGCTCCTGCATGAGCGGACCACCACCGCCGGCATAGGCGGGTCCATGGCCGCGCTGGAGCAGTTGAAGCGCATCGCCGCCACCGAACGGAAAAATGGCCGTCCGCTGGCGGAGGATCCCTTCTTCGCGGCGGACGTAGCGCGCGTGGAAATCGATCTGGAGAATCTGAAGACGACGAACCTGCGCATGCTGGCGGCGGCGCAGTCCGGCGCGGCGCCCGCCGAACAGAGCGCCATGCTCAAGATTCGCGGGACCGAAATAAGGCAGCAGCTTACCAGCCTGACGCGCAAGGCGCTGGGCAGCGCGGCCCGCCCGTTCGTCCACGAGGCGCTGGACGAAAACTGGAACGGGGAACCGGTCGTTCCCGATCATGCGGCGGCCGTGGCGGCCAATTATTTCAACAATCGCAAGCTTTCGATCTTCGCCGGATCGAATGAGGTGCAGCGGGACATCATCGCCCGTTCGCTGGCGCTTTGAGGGGACGGACATGAATTTCACGCACAGCCAGGAACGGCAGATGCTGGCCGACACGCTCGACCGCTATCTCGCCGATCATTACGGGATAGAGGCCCGCAACCGCATCAGCGGATCGGACGCAGGCTGGAGTGCCGCCATCTGGAAGCAATTGGTGGATCTGGGCGTCGTCGGCATGCTCTTCGGGGAAGAGGCGGGCGGCTATGGCGGCGACGCCTTCGACATTGCCGTCATCTTCGAACAGATCGGCCGGCACCTGGTCGTGGAGCCGCTGCTGGGGACGCTGATCGCGGGGCGGGCACTGGAGCGCGCAAAGGGATTTGAGGGGGTGCTGGCCGAAGCGATCGGAGGCGGAACGCATCTGGCCGCAGCGATCGACGAAGAAGATTTGTACCCCGATCCGCAATCGGCGGGCGTACGGGCGGAGGGGGGCAAGCTCACCGGCGCGAAGCGCGTCGTGCCGCAACTTGCAGCGGCGCAGCATATCGTCCTGCCCGCCAGCGATGGCGAGGAGGTGGCGCTGTACCTTGTCGATGCCGCCGCTTCGGGCGTTGCCGTCCGCGACTATCCGTTGATCGACGGCGGGCGGGGCGGCGACCTGACGCTCGCGGCGGCACCGGCGACGCGGATCGGCGGCGCGGAACTGATCCGCGATGTCGCCGCGGCGGGCGTGCTGGCGCTCTGCTGGGAAGCGGTGGGCATCATGGACAGGCTGAAAGAGGCGACGCTGGATTATCTGCGCGTCCGCAAGCAATTCGGCGTGGCGATCGGGTCGTTCCAGGCGCTTCGGCATCGGATCGCGACGGTGGCGCTGGAAATCGAGCAGGCGCGCTCTGCCGCCATCAATGCCGCCGCGGCGCTCGCGGCACCGGCCGCCGAACGCGACCGCGCCATAGCCGCCGCCAAATTCACCATCGGGCGTGTCGGAACCCTGGTGGCCGAGGAGGCGATCCAGATGCATGGCGGCATCGGCATGACCTGGGAACTTCCCGTTTCGCATTATGCGAAGCGGTTGACGATGATCGACCATCAATTGGGCAGCGCCGATTTCCATATCGGGCGCGTGGCGACGGCACGGGCGGCCTGATCGCGCGACCGGCGGGGATGGGGCGCGCCGCCGCCCCGTCCCCGCCGGCCATGTTTGGTGCGAACAGGCTGTCGAAGCCCTATTCCGCGTGCGCCGCTTGTCCACGCTCATGCTTGCCCGATGGAAGGCCATGACCTAATTCATATCGAAACGGCAATTAGGGTCAGGATATGAGACAGATCGGCTTCCTCCTTGCGGAGGGTTTCCAGATGATGGGGCTGGCCCCGATTCCGGCGTTCGAGTTCGCCAATCTCGACCTTGGCCGCACGTCCTACGGCATTACTGTGATGTCGGAGCGGGGCGGGGCGATACCGACGTCCTGCGGCCTGCGGATCGAGACGGAGAAGCTGACGGCTTTTCCCGACACGCTGATGGTCGTGGGCGGCTTCTTCCCGCAACCCACCTCCGCTGGGCTGCGGGACTATATAGCCGAGGCGGGACAAAGAGGATGCCGGGTCGCGGGCGTCTGCACCGGTGCGTTCGCACTTGCCGATGCCGGCCTGCTCAGCGGCAGGACCGCCACGACCCATTGGGCCCATGCGTGGGAGATGCGGCACCGCTTTCCCGACATCACCGTCGACGAGGATCGCATCTTCATCGCGGACAATGGGATTTGGACGTCGGCCGGGATGAGCTCCGCCATCGACCTCACATTGGCGTTGATAGAGGAGGATCATGGCGCGGACGTCTCCCGCAGCGTCGCGCGCAGGCTGGTCGTCTATCACCGCCGGCCGAGCGGACAATCGCAATTCTCCGCGATGCTGGAACTGGAACCGAGATCAGACCGGGTTCGAAGGGCGCTGGCCCACGCCAAGGAAAATCTGCGCAATCCGCTGACGGTCGAGGAATTGGCGGAGAGCGCGAACCTTTCGCCGCGCCAGTTCAGCCGCCTGTTCCGGGAAGAGACGGGCCAATCCCCTGCCAAGGCGGTGGAGCGATTGCGGGTCGAAGCCGCACGGGCGATGCTGGGCAGCGGCACCTATTCGATGGACCTGGTCGCCCGTGAAACCGGCTTTTCGGACCGCAACCGGATGCGGCGCGCCTTTCTGCGCGCATATGGCCAGCCTCCGCAAAATCTTCGGCGCACGCAGCGGCTGATGACCGGCAGCGGAGTTGCGCCGGGTGGGCGGCGCGAAGCGCTGCCGGGGATCTGACCACGGGTGCGGACCGACCTTGCGCCATCCGGATGGTGGAGCCCAATGATAGGATCGACGCAAGGTCCCACGGGGCATCAGGGCCCTAGCCGGGCCGCCGCATTCTGAACAGCCGATCTTGCGTGACCTCGAAATAATCGGCCGGTCCGCCGCCGCGCAGGATCGGCCCGGCTTTTGCGGTCTGGTAGACCCCGTCCTCGATCAGGGATCGGTCGATGTGGATGCCCACGGCCTCGCCCATGACGAGCCATTGGGGCAGTTGCCCGCCTTCCTTCGTCGTCAACTGGATGATTTGCGTGACCTTGCACTCGAACCGGACGGGGCTGCCATGGACGCCCGGCGGGGAGACGAGGCGGGAGGGTTGCTTTTCCAGCCCGGCAAGTTCGAACTCGTCCACTTCGGCGGCGACGATGGCGGAGGAGGCGTTCATCGCCTGCGCCTGCGCCCGCGTGGCAAGGTTCCAGACGAATTCGCCGGTCGCCTCCGCATTGGCGACGCTGTCCTTCCATCCTTGCGAGGAGAAGCCGATGATCGGCGGCCTGTAGTTGAAGAGGTTGAAGAAGCTGTAGGGCGCCAGATTCGCCACGCCCAATCCGCTGACGGTGCTGATCCAGCCGATCGGACGCGGCGCGACGATGGCGTTCATCGGGTCATGGGCAAGGCCGTGGCCGTTGCACGGTTCGTAGAAGTGGAAGTTACTCAATCGATTGTCTCCTATGTCTCAAATTGACGCTTATATGGCATTTGAGACATGAACTGGCTGCGCTACCTTTCCTCCATATCGCCACCCCTTGGTGCCGCGAAGGAGAAAGCTTGATGTCGCAGTCGGTCATCCAATGGTTGGAATCCTCCCAGGGTCGCATCGCATGGCGGGAAGACGGCCCGTCGGGTGGCGTGCCGCTCCTCCTGCTGCAACGTTTTCGCGGCACCACCGACGATTGGGACCCGGATTTCATCGCGGCCCTCGCAAAGACCCGGCGCGTGATCCGGTTCGACAGCCTGGGTATCGGCCGATCCGGGGGCGACGTGCCGGATTCTGTCACAGGCTTCGCCTCCGTCGCTGCGGAGGTGATCGCGGGCCTGGGCCTAGAGCAGGCCGATGTGCTTGGCTGGTCCCTGGGCGGGATCGTGGGACAGCAGCTTGCGCTCGACCATCCCGCTCTGGTTCGGCGGCTGGTCGTGGCGGGCTCCAGCCCCGGCAATGTCGATGGCGGCCCGCAGCAGCATCCGAAGGTGCCGCAGGTCATGACAAAGCCCGAAAATGGCGAGGACGACCTCCTCTTCCTCTTCTATCCCGAGACGGAGACGGCCGTTGCGTCCGGCCGCGCTTCCCTTGCGAGGATCGCCAACCAGCCCGACCGCGGTCCGCCAGTGACGGGCGGCGCCTTCATGGCGCAGCTCAAGGCGCTGATGGGCTGGCCCGGGGCGCTTGGGCGCGCGGGCGAGCTCAAGCTTCCGATATTGGTGGCCAATGGCGCTCATGACGTGATGCTGCCCGCCTATCGCTCCTATGTCCTCTCGCAACAGGCGCCGAACGCCAAGCTGGTCCTTTACCCTGATGCCGGCCATGGCTTCCTGTTCCAGGAAATCGAGGATTTCGTTGCTGAAATCGATCGCTTCCTGGCCTAGGCGGATGGAGCGGCTGCACGGGCTTCCACCCGTGGAAGCACGACACATGTGGCAGTCCGGGGCGGTTGGCCCCTCCGTAATCGCCTAGAGCAGATTCCGATCCGATTGCATCGGCTCGACTGCTCTAAGTTTTTGTTTTGTCGCATTTTCCGAGTCAGAAGATGATTCCATCTGCTTGGAAAACGCTCTAGGGTTTGTGGGGATTCATCGTGAGTTGATGATGGCTGCGGCGAGATAGATCATTGCAGAGAAGCTCTGGTCGGTTTTGCAGGCACGCATAGC